>JAAYVR010000198.1 GCA_012517065.1 Verrucomicrobiota bacterium
ACGTTCAACAATTAGATTCGGAAAGTGTGCGTTTATTCAATTCAAAAGGCAATCCCCAACAGCAGGCACAGCAAATGCCAAGAGAATAAGGCCAACAATGGGCCGATGACCAAAGAGAACAAGCAGAAGACAACGGGCTGGGTGCTCCGGAAAGGACAAAGCGCTTCAACGCAGCTCGTTGAGCAGATCAGTCGCAGGGTTGAATCCGGGGTTTATTTCCAAGGCCCGTTTTGCGGCCTGGCGAGCCTCCTGAAACCGGCCCAACTGCGCCAATATTGTTGCTCGAGCGTAAGGAATGACAGCGTCCGACGGGGCAATCGACTCCGCGTGAGCGAGCGCCTCGAGCGCGCGGTCCGTCTGTCCCAGCCTGTGCCGTGCAAGACCGAGGTTGTACCACGCGCGCGCATGTTTCGGGTCCAAAAGCACCGCTTTCTCGAAAGCTTCGACCGCACGCTTCAGGCTGCCTGCTTCATTCCACGCCAGCCCGAGCTTGAAAGCGAATTCGGCCTCGCGGGGTTCGAGTTGGCAGGCGATTTCGAGTTGCTCAACCGCGTCGCGAGCACGTCCCATTCGACTCAGGAGTACAGCTATCTCGTGGCGGATCGGGGCGGAGTTCGGATCCCATGCCACTGCCAGTGCATAGTGTTTGTAAGCCTCCTCGAACCGGCCGGCGCGGAACTCGATCGCCCCAAGCATCATTTGACCGCCGGGCTGGTCCGAGTTGATCTCGAGGAAATGCTTGTGCTCAGCAGCCGCGAGTGAGTCTTGTGCAACGTTCGGATGCAATGCCGATGCCGCCACCACGCGCACGGCGCGTGACGGGTCATTGAGCAGCTGGCGCAAGCCGTCTGCCGCTGCAGGATCGTTCGCTTCAGCCAACGGTTCCAGCGCTCGTGCCGCATTCACTCGCACCAGCGGGTGCGCATGACTTGCAGCACGAAGGATCGCGTCCCGGACAGCGGACTCAGCAAGCCATTGTTCCAAAACCCGGACAGCCGAGGCTTTCCAATAGGCAGAGTCGCTCCCCGCCAGCAGGGTCAACAACGGCGCACGTGCTGAAACATCGCCTCTTCTGGCTCTTGCAAACCAACGCGCCCTGTCTCTCGCGGGCCGGTCCATTTTTGCCCCATACCATTTGTCCGCCCATTCGATGGCCCAATCGACCGATTTGTCTGCATGGCAACGTGAGCAAGCGTTTGGGATGCCGAACTCGCGTGTGAGCAGCGGGTCTGGACTTGTAAAGCCGTGGTCATGGCGCCAGTGACGTTGCATGTACACAGTTTGGGGCATGTGGCAATTGACGCATTCGCCTCCTGTCTCCTCGATCTTCTTCGGATTGTATTTTGTGAGGTCAAATTCGGTCGGCGCCCCGTTGGTATCGAAGCCGAACACCTTGTGGTGGGCGTGTTCGACGGGCTGAATAACAGGCGCGTTGGTTTGGGTGCCGTTGTGGCAGCGCAAGCAGAGCCAGTTGCCCGGCAACCGCGTTTTGGCCGAGTGCGGCTCGTGACAGTCGAGGCAGTAAACACCATTTGTATGCATGCGGCTGCCCAGAAAAGCTGCGTACTCGTAATCCTCGTCACGGACCTGGCCGTCGGGGTAGTATGTGTCGGTCAAATCGACGATTGCCAGCTCCTGATGATCAGTGAACGGATCACCGGGCTTGAAATCGCCCGTGAGATCAACACGACGCGCATGGCAGAATCCGCAATAATCAACAACCTGTGATTTGTTGAAGCGCGGCACGGTTGGGTCGGGCTTGCCGCTCTTGCCAAATCTGGCCTGCCATTGGACGTGGGATTTCAGGGGGCCGTGGCAGGCTTCGCATCCGACCGTTGGCTCGGCCATGGTGGTGTGATAGCTGTCGGCCGCAGGGTCGTAGTTTTTCCGAACGCGGGTGTTGTGGCATGCGGCGCACATGCTGTTCCAATTCATCCCGCGCCCGGTCCAATGACCCCATTCGCCTGGCCGACGGTCTTCGTCGCCATACACGTTGAACCACTCATTGGAAATGGGATCGTACGCGGCCTCGGTCACTTGCAGGCGGCCGCCCGGCGCCGTTACAAGAAACTGCCTGAGTGGGTTGTTGCCAATCACACGCAGCGCCCTGTGGGTTTCGTTCGACCGCGACAGGCCAACGCAGGTCAGAAGGAAATTCGTGCCTGACAATTGCACGCGGGTTTCCTGTGACCCATGACGAAATGTGCGCGCAGGCGCGAACGCGATGGCATCGGCAGCAGCGCTTACGGGCCTTTCTGCCAGACAATGATTCGAATTCTCCCACAGCGCGTATTCGTCCTTATGGCAATCCCGGCAGCTCTCAGAGCCTGCGTATTTCGAGAACGCGCGCCTTTCATCTTCGATCACTCCGGTGCGGGCAACTAGTCCGGCGCGGCCGGTTCCTTGTCCCACACCGCGAATGTGCAAGGCGCGCAACGTCAACCACGTTGTCAATCCTGCAGCGGCAATGGCGGCCATCAACCATGCAAACCGGCTGTTCTTGCGCAGCCAACAAACCAAAAGCTCGAACACGCGCTTGCGCCGGCTGCCGGTCAGGCTGTTCTTGCGGTTGTGGAGGGCCGACATTCGTTGCGGATGCTATACGCGAAACCTGCTTGAGGCAATCGAGCCGTAGTACTTCAACCCTCTCGCGCCCCAGGGGCAAGAGTCGATTGCTTGGTCCATTCACTGATGGCACGAGACGCGCCGCAGTCAAAGCAGCGTATGCTCGTGTAATAGGCACCGCACTTCGGACACACCGCATGTCCTGCGAATATGTCAAAGGCCGTCTGGCAATTGGCGCACAACCACTGCGGACCTTTTATCGGCGCCTTGTGGCACGAAGGACATTCAAACTCAGTGTGCCGCGGCAAGTTTTCCATACGGGCAAGAAGACGGGCCTGGTTAAGACCGCGCCAGCAATTCATGACCATAAACACCGCCAAAATGGCAATCCATTCGGACTTGGCCCACCACGCGACGATGAACAATCCAGCTACGCCGACGAAGCCGACACTGCTGGCGACGGCCAAACTGCGCGCCCGGCCAATCATGAACCACAACAATGACCTCAGAATCTGACCCCCATCCAGAGGGTATATCGGCAGCAAATTGAACACCATTATGATCACGTTCAGTATCGCAATGGTTTGGACCCACGCGAAAAGGTCGGGCATCTTCGCTTCCAAACCCGCTGCGGCACTAACAAACCACAAACCGATCAGAAACGGCATCAGCGCAACGTTGACAAGCGGCCCCGCCGCAATGCTCCAAAGAGTCGCACCGGGACGTTCCGGCGGCGCGACGTATGCAACTCCGCCCAAAGGCCACAATATGATTTCATTCGCCCGCCCCCCAACCGAGCGGCACGCCAACGCATGACCAAACTCGTGCATCAGCACAAGGGCAAACAGGGACAGGTACTCGATCGCATTCCAAACCGGCGAGGCATAAAACGACTTCCGCCCCCAAACTTCATAGACGGCGATAAGAAACCATGACCAATGCAGGTAAACCTGGATTCCCGCCAGCTTGAACAACTTCAGAGCGCCTTTATTCGTTGGCATCATATCATCTTTGACCCCATTGGAACATCCGCTTCAGAGCGGCCTCCGGTCACGACTTGTCAACATCCACGGGAAAGCGGCTGCGTCGCCCGCTACCACCACAATATTCAACACAGTCTGGAGCAGACCAACAGCGTTTGAAAGCCGAATTCCACAGCGTGGCACAGCCGCAGCCAAATGATCGCGGCGAGTAAAGGCGTTCGTGGAGCCTCAGATCCCATGATGTCGCAGTAAAAGCCCTGAGCTTTTCCGGACCCACCACGACTGGGCTTACGCACACAAACTGATGGTGATAAGGCAGAGTCTTGGAAAACGGTATCAGCCCAGATCCCGCTCTTGTTGGTGCTTGTTGCAATAAAGCACTGGGCTCCTCCTTACAAATACAACGCAACAAAACGCAATGGTCACACACTGCCCCAATGAATCCCCGATCTCACCACGACGTCTTGCCAACACCTTGGCCCCGTTTGACTACCGGAGTGTGTTGTGCGATTTTACCTCAAATAGAGGGACAGACACGTTATTTGGGCGCCCCGGGTTCTGACCCAGACCCGCCCAACCAGTCGGCCAATGGGAGGCACGGCTGCGTGCCTGTCGCTCTGTTGCAAGGAGAAC
>JAAYVR010000199.1 GCA_012517065.1 Verrucomicrobiota bacterium
ACATCCTGGAGCATCACCCGCAGCCCGCCTGCTGGTAAGCCAACCAGCAGGCCCTTACGGTGCCCGATTTTCCGCCCGTTCTGCAACAAAGACCTGAGTGTTTCACAGAGCGCTCCAGTCACAAACCTCATACTCTCACGATATGAGGACAGACACGTAGTTCGAGCATAAAAAGAAAGCGGCAGCAAGCTGCCGCACTCCAAACGCTTCGCGCCCGCCACCGCCCACTGCAGCCGCGGCAGCGCGTGAAAGACCATCGGGATGAGCGGCGCGATCCAACGGGGCCACATTGGGACAGACACTTAGTTTGTGCCGAAAAACAAAGCGGCAGCAAGCTGCCGCACTCCAAACGCTTCGCGCCCGCCACCGCCCACTGCATCCGCCGCAGCGCGCTTTTCCTTGCGACGGAGTCGCAGGACATATTTCCCAGCCCGGCCTGGCCGACAGCCACAGGGGGCGCAGGAGCCGGAGCAGTGCCCGTCAGGCGACTTTGGTTTCTGCCGCGCCGGGCTGGGAAATGTGTGGACCAGGCTTAAGCTTGCATGGGCAGCCAGTTGTTTTCAGAATCTGAAAAAAACAATCAGCACCAGATGAATTGCAACAATGGTAACGTCGGCCCAGAAGCAAAGCTCGAGCTGGATGGCAAAACATTTACGCTGCCGGTTGTCGTCGGAACCGAAGGCGAACGCGCCATCTCAATTGCTTCGCTTCGCGAAACAACCGGTTACATCACTCTCGACGAAGGTTACGCAAGCACCGGTTCCTGCAAAAGCAGCATAAGTTACATCGACGGGGAAAATGGAATCCTCAGATACAGAGGCATCCCAATCGAGGAACTGGCCGAAAAGTCAACGTTCATCGAGACGGCTTACCTGATCATCTACGGCCATTTGCCAACTCGGCGCGAATTGCGAAGGTTCTCGGACCTGCTCACCGAAAACCAGAATCTCCATGAAGACATGAAATACCACTTCGAGGGGTTCCCCTCGACCGCGCATCCCATGGCAATCCTCTCCGCCATGATAAACGCGAGCAGTTGCTTCTACGCAGGATTGAACGGCCCACGCAACGTCGAACGCTTCGATGTCCACGCCGCAAGGCTGATTTCCCAGGTCCGAACCATAGCCGCATTCTCATACCGCAAATCCCGCGGCCTTCCCATTATCTACCCGAAGAAAGCTTACAAATACACCGCCAACTTCCTGCACATGATGTTTTCGGACCCGTACGAAGACTACGACCTCAAACCCGAAGTGGTTCGTGCCCTTGACTTGTTGTTTCTGCTGCACGCCGACCACGAACAGAATTGCTCGACAGCCACCGTCAGAATGGTCGCTTCAACACAGGCCAACCTCTTCGCATGCGCATCCGCAGGCGTTTGCGCCCTCTGGGGCCCACTCCACGGCGGGGCAAACCAGGCCGTCGTGGAAATGCTCGACGAAATCTACAGATCAGGCGACGACGGCACAAAGTTCATTGCGGCAGTCAAAGACAAGAAATCAGGCCGCCGCCTCATGGGCTTCGGCCACCGCGTTTACCGCAACTACGATCCCCGCGCCAAAATAATCAAACGCGCTTGTGATGATGTCCTCGCCAAACTCAACATCAGCGATCCGCTCCTCGACATTGCGAAAAGACTCGAAGAAGTCGCCCTCAACGACAGTTATTTCATCGAACGGAAGTTGTACCCAAACGTCGATTTTTACAGCGGCATCATCATGCGCGCCATCGGCCTGCCGGTCGAAATGTTCCCTGTCATCTTCGCCATCGGCCGCATGCCGGGTTGGATAGCCAATTTCAAAGAGGTCATGGACGACCCAAAAAGCCGCATCTACCGGCCGCGCCAACTCTACGTCGGCCCTTCACTGCAACACTACGTTCCCATCGACAAACGCAGCGATTCACCGGCAGCCTGAGAATCTGCGCGAGTATGAACGCCTTACCAATATAGCAATGCCGACCATAGCCAAGAATCTGTCCACCGGCAGCCGGTGACAGAGACAAATCGCCGTTCCAGACCGCGCCGAAGACCTGCTCTGACCTCATTGTGCCGCCCCGCATTGTTCTGCCACTGATCTGCAAGATGCTCCATCAAACGACCAATCAGTGCAGCTTCGGAAATAAACGCTGTGCTGTCGCACAGGTAATCCTACCAAAGTCTTCCATGGCGATCTGCTTGAGTTCAGCCGCAAGCCTGACCGTTTCAATCAGATGCGCCGGCTCACATCTCTTGCCCCGCAACGGCACCGGAGCAAGATACGGGCAGTCGGTCTCAAACATTACCTGTTCGAGTTGCGCCGTTCTGAACACATCGCGCAAATCCCCAGCATTCTTGTAGGTGAGTATCCCGGTAAAACTCGCGACGTTCCCCGTTTCGAAAACCCGCCGAAGTTCAGCCTCGCTGCCTACAAAGCAATGGAACTGTGCACGAACGCTGTTCCTGAACGGTTCCATGAGTTCAAGAACATCGTCCAACGCCTGTCGATGGTGAACGACCACATTGAGACCGCTCTCCTCCGCCAAATGCAGATGCTGCACAAAGAGCCGCCGTTGCACTTGTTTCTCGTGTGCCTCGCGTTCGGCCCCGCAACCGCTGTTCCGAAGGCGTTGGTTCTCTAATCCGGTTTCGCCAACTGCAACCACCTTGGGATGATCCAGCAGCTTGCGAAAAATCGGGCGAATGTCATCGGGCGCATCGAGCGCACCTGACGGGTGCCAGCCAACTGCAGCAAACAGTTCCGAATGCTTTTCTGCCATCTCTATGGCCCGGACGCTGGTCTCAAAATCCGTCCCGACAACAATCATCCGGAATACCCCGGCGTCCTTTGCCCTTGCAACAACTTCGGACAGGTCACCCGCGAACTCCGGAAAGTTCAAGTGCGTATGCGTGTCGAAAAACATCGCCGCAATTCTGCACGGTCATCCCGCCAATGTGAAAAACAAATCACCGGTTGCGATCCTGCCGCACCGTGTCAAGAGTGGACTTCATCAGTTCATTCAACTGTCGCCTTTGCTCTCGCCTGACGGCGCGCAGGTCCGCGTACCCGACCACAAACGCGGCAAGGGTCATCACGAGGCAAACCAGCCAGTAAACCACAAAGCTAATCCCTACCAGCAAGGGCTTGAGAAACGTCAGCCCCCAAATCAGCATCGCGCCGGCAATAATTAAGAACAAAACGCCAAACCACCGGCGCCGACGTTGTACGGGCCCAATCACTCCACCCATAATGCCAATGCCAACCAATCGTTCCAAGCAGAAACACCTCTTCACTTGGCCATGACGCGGAAATCTCACCGGAATGAAGCTTTGGGTGTCTTGGTCTGGTCAGGCGGTGAGATTTCCGGGCTAGGGCGTGGCCAGTCAGATTTCCGGGCTACAGCGCATCACCAAGTGCCACCACCCGCACCCGCACACGCGCAGCGGCTTCTTCACCTGACTGGCAAGTCAACCGCAGTTGATTCACTCCGTTGCGGAGCTTTGGCCATTCGCCTTGCGGAACTGCCTTCCCTAGCGTCTCCCCGTTCGGTCCATACACCATGCAATCTTCAACCCCGTTGCCCTCTATCCAACTGCCTGATTTGATCGTCACTGGAAAGAGAACCGTCTGCCCGTTCACGCTCAACCGAATGTTTTCCACAGGCACCTGCAGCAGCGGAACCCCGTGCACCGGGCCCAGACTCACCCGGACGCTTTGATTGGCCGGCAGATTCTGAAGCCAGACGCTGACCGATTCAATCGCACCAAAATTGATCGTCTCACGGTACACGTTGTATGCGTGCTTGCCATCCTGCCAGACAAAATCGCTCCATCGCTCAGACTCCGTCTCCACCAACGCAACATTCCGCCTCCCTTTGAAGTCCAGCATCAGATACCGGTCAGCAATCGCCCCGTAACACATGTGCCTCGGGCTTTCAATCCTCACTGCAAGCAATGCCCCGGAACCATCACCTTCGACCTCAAATCTCAACGCTTTCTGATCTGCAGCGTTGAGGGGCGGCTCAAACCGCCTTTCAAGCCGTGCCCAGGCGGCGTTTCTCGGAACTTCCCCGCTGTTGGTTGCAACAATTGTTGCAAATCCGTGTGCGCCTCCATCACCCACAACTGCAAAGCTCACTCCGCGTGCGTTCGTAGCTCGCCATTGCCTCGAGCTGCTTCCACCAAGATCAGCGAGCAACACGCTGTTTCCGCCCTCAACCCGACCTGCCGAACTCAGCACTTCGATCCGGAACCTGACCGGCTGCGCCGCAAACAGGTTTGTTACCACCCATTCCGCCGACCACGGCTCGTCTGCGGCAACCGTGTGCGTGCAAGAACAAACCTCGCGAAATTCAACTTTTCCACCGTTGTTTCTTGTCATTGCAAATTCCTTGGCCGGATTACTGAGTTTCGTCCGTGCCGTGGCATCGAACGCATTGCTTCGGCGCAATTCCTCGCATGTCCGCAATATCGCCGCCGCCCGTTCGAACAACGGTTTTCGCCGGAGCGTCTCGGCATCCAACGGAGCCGTCAGCGAAATCCCTGCGTTCCATCCGATCAACCTGGCTCCCAGATGCTCCATGACATCAGGGTATGTCGGCTCGATCTGCGGCGGATCAAACGATTGAAAGCTCCACCAGCCCAAGTGGAGCGGCAGCATCAGCCCTCCGTTTACAGCATCTGCATGCAGGTCAATAAAACGTTTGTGCCCGCGCTGTGGGTAATCCCATGCCTGCCACCTCGTCCTGTACTGCCAGAAATGATGCCACATCGCGCTCATCTCCATTCCCGCGGGCTTTGTCAGGCGCTTCTGAATGTCCGTGACGAATTTGCTCGCCCAATACCAACACTCGTCCGGCCCTCGCAATATCGAGCTTCCGTCGATGGCATCCAGGTATATCCCGTCGAACCCGCATCGGTTCACAATCTCTGCGTGGTTTGCAGCAATCTCCTCGAACAGCGATGTGTCCACGTCCGGCACGAAAAGCCCAAAACACTCCTTCAAGTGCCGCGCCTTTGCGCCGCGATTGTGTGCCGACGCTCTGGTTCCGTGTGCCCCGCGTTTTACGTCTGTGAAACGCCACGGCGGTTGCTTGCTAAAACCACCAAATGTGACCAGCTCGTCGTCAATGTGCAGAACCACACTGTTGTGCTCGAAAAACCCTGTCACAGTGCTCATGTCTGCTGTCGATTCGTTGACCGCGATCTCGGTCGCTTCTGCGGAGATGGGCTCGGCCAATGTGAACGTCCGAAACGCGTCCAACCGCGCGTCAGGCACCGGAGTCACGTACCTTGACCGCTTATCTATGAAGAACGCGTAAGTGTGAAAAATCGAACCAATCCCGGCCTCATGCAACCGCGAGACAATCCTCCGAAACGACTCCCATCCTTCAGGCCACTTGTCCCGGTTCAACTCGAAATCGCCAAACCGAAAAAACGCGCCGCCCCCATGGTTGTCAATCTGATTAAACCCCACTCGCCGTACCATCTCGATCCAATCTTCAACATTGGTTTCCGTCAGCGATCCAAAATTGAACAGGTAAGACCCGCGATTGAAAGGAATCTCTCCTGCCCACGGCCCCGCCACCCGGCAAACCGGCAATTCACTCGCATTTGGAATTGCATCTTGCGCCAGCCGCAATATCGATTCGGTTGGACCTGCCACCAGCGCGACTTTTGCCCCTGCCAAACCAAAGCGTTTCTCAGCCGATGCACACAGACGATCCTGCAACACGGGCAATTGATCGACTCTGGTTATGAGGTTCAGTGATAACGCGCATGCGCCAAAAGGCTCGGATGGACGCCCCGCTAACGACAGCGGAACGTCAAGAAAAGTCAGCGAATCCACCGCGCCATTAACCGATTCAACTGTGAATACAATACCCCACGGCTTCGACTCCACCTTCAGACACGCACCAAGGTCAGGGGCGCCAAACTGCAAAAACAGCCGGCCCCCATCCATCCGCGCTGACGTTGCCTCGAACATCTTCGCACCGCACTTAACCTTTGCACAACGCGACTCGCCTTTGGCGCGCAAATAATCTTGATTTGTCGCCAACGCCTTGAACTCGAGGTTCCGCGCATCGCCAGAGATCACATAGCGAAAATGGTCGCTCATCAACACAACCGGCGCGGCAGATTCAGGTTCACCTCCACATGCCAGAACAACACCCAGACACACCCCGCCAACCAGCTTAAGCAATTCATGTCGCATGAACCACTTTTACCAGCTACGCCGAAACTCTGGAACTCCGAAACTCGGCCCCTACCCAGCCACAGACCTCAGTCCGCGACGCGCATCTTCTCCTTGCCAAACAATGCCCTGACAGCATTTACTGGCGCAGCCATGCCTTTACCAGCGGATTATCACATGCACACAAGACTGTGCCGACACGCCACAGGCGAGCCCGCACAGTACGCCGCCAGTGCAATCGCAGTCGGCCTCACCGAAATCGGGTTCTCAGATCACAGCCCCATGCAGACAGACGGGTTCGATGACTGGCGAATGCGATTGTCCGAACTGGACGAATACGTCGAACTCGTCACGCGCGCGCGAACGGATTTCCCTGCCATTCGTATTGCGCTCGGACTCGAAATCGATTTCCTGCCCGGCCATGAGGATTGGATTCGCGACCTTGCCCACAGGCACAACTGGGATTACTTGATCGGCTCGGTGCATTACGTCGAGCCTGGGTGGGACATCGACAACCCCGCCAAAATCAGCACATGGCACAACCGAAACCCCGCCGAGGTTTGGGCCGCATACTTCGATCGGCTCAGCCAGGCTGCCGGTTCCGGCCTGTTCGACATAATAGGCCATGTTGATCTCTGCAAGAAATTCGGGTTTGTCCCTGAAACCGATTTCATGCCGCACGTCCGCAAATTCCTCTCAACCGTCGCCCGTGCGGGTGTCGCCATTGAAATCAACACGGCCGGCCTGCGAAAACAGTGCCATGAAATCTACCCAAGCCGTCCAATCCTCGAAGCCGCATTCAGACTAAACATACCGATCACCTTCGGTTCAGACGCGCACGCGCCCGACGAAGTCGGTGCTGACTTTCCCAGTGCAGTTGCCCTGGCAAAAGACTGCGGCTACACACATTCGCTGAGATTCCAACAACGCGAACGCCATGTGGCTCGGCTTTGACCACCCAGCCTTACCAAGGGCTTCTTCCGGCATTATAGTGGGTAGAGATCGAGCTTTCCGCAGAAGAACAGGATTCGATTACGGTAGTTCGCGAAGCTGCGAAAGCCCCTGGCCGCCGACTTCAGGCTCTGAATTTTGGAGTTCAGCCCTTCGGTCACCGCGTTTGTTATATGGTGCTTGAGATAGGTCAGCAGGTTATCCAAGTGCCGCTTCAGCATGTGAGCCACCTCGGCCATTGGCTTCAACCGGCTCCGAGTTACCCAAACAAACCACTCTTTGAAGAATTTGCGCGCCCACCCCTCACTCTCATACTCCCAGAACCTTGAAAAGGTCTCCTTGGCTGCCCATGCCCGCGCCACCTTCAGATTCAAGTCCTTCAACCGCTCGAATTCATTTATCTGCTCGGACCTGAAATTCTCCGGATTATACAACCACAGTTGCCGCGTCCCCTTGAGGGTTTCGTCCCCTCGGCTCAACAGCTCTTTGTGCTCCTCCCGCCGCACCTTGTCCACCGCGTCATTCAGATAGGCGCTGATGTGATAACGGTCATGCACAATGTCGGCTTGCGGCAACTCTTGCTTAATCGTTTGTACATACGGCTCCCACATGTCCACCGCCACCGCTTCCACACCGGCCTTCTGCTCCGGGGTCAAACTCAGCAATACCCCCTGTGCCGCCTCCCCGGTCCGCTCCTCCTCAACGTCCAGTACCCGCCCCCCGTCCAGATCGGTCAGAACCGTGATGTATGACTGCCCCCGCTTGAAGCTCTTCTCGTCCATCCCCAGCCGCTTCAAACCCTCCAGTTCCCTCCGGTCCAAACCCCGATCCACCGCGCGGTTGATGATCTTTTGCGCCGCATCCCAACCAATCCCCAAGAGCCCACAGGCCTGGCTCACACTGCCACTGGCCAGCAGAACATCAATCGCAAACCGCTCAAACAAATTGGTAAACCGTCCCCCAGGCGCCGCCCACGGCACCAGCATCGTCTTGACCCCGTGCTCGCGACAGTTCGCCCGCGGTGTCCGAGCCCGGATCAGAGTCCTGAACTGCATCGTGTCCAAGTGCCGCCAGGTCCGCTCAGGCCCACTGTCATAAATCGAACAGGCCCGCCCGCAAACCGGACACTCCGCATCCTTGCCCCACTCCCACTCCAACTCGATCTCCACCTCCTTGATCGCCAACCTCAATTCCACATTCTTAACCCGCCAGGGGCTGCTCACTCCCAACAACAAACCGTAATGTCTCTGAAGTTCGGTATCCATGCTCATCCACCCAAACTGCCAATCCTCTGGCGCCCAACCAACCCAAAACCGTTGCCGCCCCTGCCCGCTTACTCCTTCTACCCCTGGCTCGCAATCCCAACTTCTCTTTGCTCCCAGAGCTCTCCAGAGCCCCTGTGGGGAAACCGCGAAGAAACGTACTCAGGGACGCCAAGGAGGAGGGGTCCAAAACCTGCGCGGGCCGGTGGGGCAGGCGCCGAGTCCGCGAGGCGCCTGCGGCCCGCGCCAAACTTCAACAGCATCCCTCACCTGATCCCAGCCCCGCACGCCGCCACCGCGCCCAACACCCGCCAATTCTCATTGACTTACCCACGAAATTACCGGAATATCCGAGTAATGCATGAGTTCGGGCATACGGCAGGCCTCGAGCATCGTGATGATGCGGCTGCAATTATGCGCAGCCCGCCCTTGGATGGAAAGGAGGCCAACCGATCCGAACGCGCTATGCTTTGTGCGTGGCAGCCACAACGGTGGGACGAATGAGAATTGCATCATGAACAGAGGACGTATTATTGTGATCCTCACCGCTGCCGTTATGGTAAGTGTGGTGCTGGTTCTGCAAACCCATCGCACGATGGTTTCCAAGAGTGGGCCAGTGGAGGAACAACTGGAGACTGGAGCAAAGGAGAGTGCCACAGGCGCTGCTGATCAGGCCGCTATCTCGGCTCCTTCCTCGCAGACGTCCGAAACCTCGGAGACAAGCGTCCGGGCGGAGTCTCGATCTGAATGGCAGATAGTGGAGCAACTGCTGGCCCAGCCAAGGCATCGCCCGTTAATGCGGGAAGTACCGCAATTGAGCCCGGAAACAGAGCGGAAATTGATAGTCCTGTACCATCAGATCCGAGCGCCGTCGGACAAATGTCACATTATTCGCATGCTGGCTTTTGGAGGTGCCTCGGCGGCAGCAGCAACATTGATCAACGCCGTGACAAATGAGTATGCCGGTGCCAGATTGCCCGACCAGGACTACGCGATTGTTGCCTACATCCCAGAGCTTCTTGGGGTTCTTGCCAGAAAGGAAGCAGTGGCTTTGGAGTTCCTACTCAAAGCGTCACGCCCTGAGTTTTGGGAGCAATTTGACCAGCCCAAATGGGAGGGCGTCGTAGAAAGTCCGGACGTGTGCGTGATGGTTGCAGGGTGTCTCAGGGGACTTGGGAAAAGCGGACGGATTGAGGCAGTAGAATTGATCGAGTACTATCGCGATCATCCCGATGCTACAATCTTTCGCGGAGGGGATGGTGCGGTTATCTGCCAGTTTATCGGCTCCGTAGTCGATGCAGCGTTCACAATTTCTATTGTATCCGAAAGAGGGCTTGAAACCGTTATGGACGAAGTCTTTTACGATCCCGAACGGACAATGCGAGAGTTCACGAAATGGAGGGACGGTCCAGGATTGGAATGGAAGAAGTGGTCGTCGGCTGTTCGGGAAGCGGCCTGGCGCGACCGCCAAGGTGTGGGCAAACCCTCTACTGAGTGAGGGCAATCGAGTTCAGGAAAAGGATTCTGTTGTTGGTGCACTCGAACAGACGACCTGGTCTATCTGGTGGTGTATGCAAACGGCAATAAGGTGATCGACAGCGCGGCGCAACGGCAATCGGGTGGCTCTCTCCAAACGGTCGCGGCGGTTTCAAGCATCGCCTTTTGTCGCGCCGCGCTGTATGGGCGACTTCGTCGCCAGGCCAAGTATGCCCCGTGAAGCGGAGCGAATATCTGACGCCGGATGCCTCTAGAGAATACGGGGAATTCCGATGGCAGAACAAAGCCTGACCGATGGCACCAAACAATTGGGCAGCCCGCGAAGCGGGGTGCTTCCAAATCCGCGCCAAATTCGCGCTTGAGCAGTGGCGCTGGTGTGGAAGGGCATCCGGCTGGAACTGGGGAGCGCTAGTCAACGGGCATTTGGCGCGGATTTGGCCTTGAACGTGCCCAACAGCACAGCCCAATATCCGACCGTGACTGTGGTGAGCCAGTATGGCGGCGCGCAGACGGAGAGTGGCAAGGTCTTTGTTCCACCGGCCACCGAATCATTCACTCACGATGCGGACGGGAATCTAACGCAGGACGGGCGGTGGGACCTGGTATGGGATGGGGAGAATCGGCTGGTGAAGCTGCGAAGCCGGGTGGGGAGTCCAGCGCCGGAACGGCGAATTGAATTCGAGTACGACCACCAAGGGCGGCGAATTCGGCAGACAGTCTTCAACGACCGCGACGATGGCCAGGGCAGTGAACTTTCCGACACCATCTTTCTGTACGACGGTTGGAATCTTGTTGCCGAACTGAACGCCAACTCAAGCAATGCGAAGGTGCGGACGTATGTGTGGGGCATGGGTTTGAGCGGCACCATGCAAGGCGCCGGTGGTGTGGGAGGACTGTTGAAAGTGACGTACCACGGTGCTTCGACCACCAACGCCTTTGTGGCTTACGACGGCAACGGGAACGTCACGGCCCTGATCGACGCTTCCAACGGCAGCATTTGTGCCGGGTACGAGTATGGTTCATTTGCCGAGCCGATTCGGGTTTCAGGGCCGATATCCAAGCTCAATCCGGTGAGATTCTCGAGCAAGTACACCGACGATGAATCGGGGTTCTTGTGCTACGGCTATCGCTATTACAACCCGGGTACGGGGAGGTGGCCCAGTAGAGACCTGATTGGGAAAAATGGCGGGTTGAACTTATACAGCTTCGCATTGAATTCTTCCCCTACGTGGTTTGATTCCGACGGGCGTGTTGTTCCACTAGTTCTGTTGGGTTGTGCAGTTGTGGTTGAAGCAGGGGTGCTCGTTCACAAGTGCAGCCCCATGCTCGACGGTCCAGGGCCTTTGATGCCTTTGGTGCACAGTGTCCCTGACTGCATGATTCAGATTTTCGTTGCGCACGGGTATCTAGGTTCGGCATTCGACGATGACCGAAAGCTTAAGAATCCAATCGGTGGGGCTAAGCTTAACCACCCGCTGGTTGTAAAGGGCACTCGGTGCTCATCTGGAACCGTGATTGCCTGCAACGCTGCGAAGTACACAAAGATTGAGGATGGTTTACTAGATTATGAAGTGCCTGACACTGACCTTAACAAGAGGCAGACCGGGGATAAGATAGCCGACGCACTAATCAAGGCTCGCGTTCACGCGAGAATTCTTTGCAGGAATTGCTGCATGTGCAAGAGTATCGGGATCTACGTCATATACGGCGACTGGTCTATGGGAGCCAGCAGCGTTTTTAAGACTGCATGGCCATTTTTCGGACACAGTGAATCAGTAAGCTGCCGATGAAGAACGCCTTTCTGTTGGCTTGCCGGCTTTGGATCGCACTTGGAATGACAGTGTTTTGTTTGGGAGCATTCCTATGCGCGTCCCTTTTGTCCGACTTCGTGCGATATAGGAACGATGAGCAGGCTGCGCTTACTCCTTTTCTGAGAGTTTTGGTTCTGTTTCTTCCAATGCCATGGCTCAGTGTTGCCAGCAGCGGCGCAGTCTTTTGGCTTAGTTTTAGAGCTTGCAATGACCAAAGGGTTAGGGCGATTTGTTTGGTGCTTTCGTCGCTTGCATTGCCGCTAGGGGTGAGTTTGCTTGTCGTCCAAGCACTGCTAAGCGAGCGGGTTATAATGCTGGCGCAACCTGCGCCAATATCGGCCATTACATGGATTTCAAATATCTGGTACATTTGTTTATTGCTTATCTGTCTTTTTTCCAGTGAAACGGGCGCCCAGCGTGCGTCGAAATAGAAGGAAAGGCTCAGTTATCCTTTGTGCGTTCCTGTTAAGGCCCAAGAAACGAACAAAGCTGGCGTGTGAGAATCGGTCGGATCTCCTCGACTGCCAGGTTGTGTATTCGTGCTAATGCGAGCCTTGCAGGTGAGCTTATGCAGTAGAGGTTTGATGACATCGGAAAGAGGAAGTCCCCTGCCGTTGGCAGAACATGGTGACAGACACGTTATTTGGCGAGCGCCAACTGTCAGCGCGCGACCCCAAACAAGATGCGTTTTCAAACCGGTGATGAGCTTTCCGCAAGTTCGCGTCTTCGTTGAGCCATGCTCTTGAAGAACTCGTACCCTTCACGCAGCCGCCTGAAACAGACTTCCTTGTCCTCGAGCATGGTCTTGATAATCCGGAGGATCGGGCGCGGCCGGAAATACCACCGATGATAGAACCGCTCGACAGCCTCGAAGATTTCTTCTTTGCTAAGCCCGGGATACTCGAGGGTTGAATCTTGAAAGCCGGTGTCACGCACAATCTTGGTGTTGTCCTTGCGCGCGAACCATCCATTGCGTCTGGCCTGTTCGTACAACTCTGTGCCCGGATAAGGCGCCGCAAGGCTCACCTGTATGCTGAACACATCCAGTTCCTGTGCAAACCGGATTGTTTCCTCGATTGTTTCGCGGGTTTCGACCGGCAACCCCAACACGAATGTTCCGTGGACGAGCACGCCCGCTTTCTTGCACGCTTCAGTAAACCTCCGCATCTGCTCCTTGTTAATGCCTTTTCTGATGTTCTTCAGTATCTGTTCGTTCCCGCTCTCGAACCCAACCAACAACAATCTCAGCCCGCCACTCTGCAGCTCGCGTATTGTTTCGTAATCAAGGTTGGCCCGGCTGTTGCAGGACCATGTTATGCCGAGCGGCGCAAGTTTCTTTGCAATCTCCCTCGCGCGGGGCAGATTCGCCGTGAAAGTGTCATCGTCAAAGAAGAATTCTTTCACCTGCGGGAACAGCTCTTTCATGTAGGCCATCTCTCGCGCGACGTTGTCCGCAGATCGGACGCGATACCTGTTGCCGCCGATTGTCTGCGGCCACAAACAGAACGTGCACTTGGCCGGGCACCCACGCCCCGTGTACAAGCTCACGTACGGGTGCAGCAAATACCCGATGTAATACTTCTCGATTTGCAAATCTCGCTTGTACACGTCGCCAACCCACGGCAGCACATCAAGATCGGCTATCAACTCGCGGTCCGGGTTGTGGTGAATCCGGCCATCCTTGGCCCTGAACGACAGCCCAGCCACCTTGTCAAGCGGCACACCTTCGACGACCTCTTTGCACGTGAAATCAAATTCTTTCCGCGCTACCCAGTCTATCGCCGACGACGACTCGAGGGTTTCTGCTGGCAAGACCGACGCATGCGGTCCCACAAAACCAACCAATGTCTCCGGACGCCTCTGCTTTATAGCCTCGGCAATCCGGCAGTCATTCCGCAAAGACGGCGTGGAAGTGTGTATGATGACATGATCAAACTCCTGCGCCACTTTCAGGCATTCCTCCACGCCGATGTTATGCGGCGGACAATCAAGGAGCTTTGACCCAGGCACCAACGCAGCCGGCTGCGCAAGCCAGGTCGGATACCAAAAACTCGTCACTTCCCGCCTGGCTTGGTAACGCGAACCAGCGCCTCCATCAAACCCTTCAAAACTGGGTGGACACAAAAACAACGCCCTGCTCATTTCTTGGTTTCTCCAGTGACCAAAGTTTTCGTTGCTGCGCCATTTCCGTTGAACGCATTGATCTCATGACCGCGCTCGAACCGCGGCGGGCGCGGGCCAAAATTGTATTTGAAATTCTTCCAATGATCTCCCGGCCGGTAATCTGTGCCAAGCGCGCCGCTTGGATCGAACCCGCAATGCACCATGCAATTCTCGCACCGCGCGTCGAGGACCTTGCCATTGACCCGCCCATATCGATCCCAATCCACTTTGTCCAGCATCTCTTGATAGCTTGCGTAGTGCGCGTCAGTGATCAGATAACACGGCGCTTTCCATCCCATGATGTTATACGTTGGAATCGCCCAGGCCGAGCATCTCAGTTCACGTTTGCCAGCAAGAAACTCCTGGTACACGGGCGTGCCGTAAATCACAAATCTCTTCCCCCAATCAAGGATGTTGGCAAACTTCTCATGCGTCATTGCCCTTGTAAGGAAAAACTCCTCCGGTTTCCGGCCGAGCCGGGCCATCATATCCTTTTTCGCAGCGTCATAGTCATAGCCGGGCGAGATTGTGTGCCCGTCCACCCCAAGCCAGGACAGGAACTTGAACATGTCCTCGATTTCCTTTGGGTCGGTCTGCCGGTAAACGGTCGTGTTCGTGGCGACCTGAAATCCGAGAATCTTTGCCATTTTGATGGCGCGGATGCTTTCCCTGAACACTCCGGCCCTTTCCACGACGGCGTCATGCGTTGCCTCGAGACCGTCCAGGTGCAAATTCCAGTAAAGCCATTTGGTCGGCTTTATGACGGTTCCAACCCGGCGTTCACCTTTCCGTACAGCTTCGGCGTCCCGCTCGGGCAAAAGTTTTTCGTCAACCAACCGCGCCACCAAAGAATCAAGCGCCGGTTCGTATATGGAAGCCAAATAATCGGTGAGCTTCCGCCGCATCAAAAGCCCGTTCGTGCAGATATAGACAATGCGCCCCTGATTCAACAGTCCGGCAACCAGCTCCTCAATCCGGTTGTACAGCAACGGTTCGCCACCGCAGATCGACACCATCGGCGCATCACATTCCTGAGCCACGGCCAGACATTTCTCCAGCGGCACCTGCTCTTTAATGCTCGTCGAATACTCCCTGATGCGGCCACAACCAGTGCACGCAAGGTTGCACGCGTGCAACGGTTCAAGTTGCAATACAAGCGCGAACTTATCCGTCCCCAGAAGTTTGTGTTTCAGTATGTGCCCGGCGATCTTTGCCGATAACGCAAACGGAAATCGCATATACCAAGGCTACCTCACCCGTCCGAGTTCACCCCCGACAAAATAACCGCCATCGACACAAGCGATCGTCTCCTGCCCGCCCTGCCCGTTCTTGATGAACATCAGTGGCGATAGACTGCCCGTCGCATCGAGACCGCCACAGCCGCCGGCAAACAATACAACACACACCACAGCAATTGCCATGAGCCACTGTTTCACTTTAAATTTCACCAGCGCACTATACGGTACCAAGCGTCAATGGCAAATTGCATTTGTTCATACAACCAGAGCCGAGCCGCTCACCAGCAGCTCTTGTGGGTCACCACCGCCCTTGTCTTCCTGCTTTTCCTTCATCCGACCTGGGCTGCAGAAGACGAGAACAGTTCCGGTGAAAAGCCGGGGCTGCCCGCCCCGCAGAGATTCGCCGCCCGCGCTCAGCGTTCATACGAAGAAGCAAAAAAGCGACTCGATGCTGCACCTACAAATCCAGATGCCGCGTGGCAGTTGGCACGCGCGTGTTTCGATCTAGCCGAGTACGCCACCAACAACACCCAAAGAGCCCAGATCGCCAGAGAAGGCATCGCCGTCAGCCGCCAATTAATAAACGGCCATCCGTCCCTCGCCCCAGCCAGTTATTACCTCGGCCTGAACCTCGGGCAACTCGCCCGAACACAAAGCATCGCCGCCCTGAACACCGTCGAAGAAATGGAACTCGCACTCAAACGCGCGCTCGAGCTGGACGCCAGCTTCGATTACGCAGGGCCAGATCGTTCGCTCGGCCTCCTCTACCTCCAAGCCCCCGGCTGGCCCATTAGCATCGGCGACCGCCGCAAAGCCCGCCGCCACCTCGAACAAGCCGTCAAACGCTCACCCGATTACCCCGAAAACCGACTTTGCCTGATGGAAGCATATCTCAAGTGGAACGACATCAGCGCCGCCAGCGACCAAATGCGCGCGCTCGAAGAACTACACCCCCGCGCAAGAAACCAGTTCGCCGGTGACCAATGGGAACCCGAATGGGCGGATTGGAACAATCGCCTCGAACTCGCCCGCAAAAGGCTCAAACCCGACGATGCAAAATGACAAGCCGCAAACATCAACCATGAAGCCCAGTATCCACGAGTCAAGTCATCAAGCAAACGCATCGGCACCCAAACCCGTTACCGGTTTCCCCATATCTGACTCAAATCAAAGGCGAGCGTTTCGGCCCCGGTTTTGCAGCGGCCGACCGCTTGCCTGCGCCGCTGTTTGTGCTCTGGCACTGCTCACATTGATCACCGCCTGCCAATCGCCAGATCAGCGTTCCAGTGACAGCGCATCGCCTAGAACCACATGGCCAGTGGAAAAACTCAACAGGAATTCCCAAAGCAAAGTCACGCAGCGACCCAGCCAGAAATCTGCGCCATCCCACCGCGCACCGACGCCAAAGCAAGCTGAACCAGCCCTCCCGTTGATTCCCATAACCGAGTCGCGCGGCATCGTTGTGCTCGTCAACACCCAGAGCCAGTTTATCGTCGCTGATTTCTCGTTCAATCCGTTGCCAGCGCCCGGACAACGACTCGCCATTTTTCGAAATGGACAGCGCGTTGGCGAAGCAAAAACCACCTCTTTCGCCCGAGGCAGCCTCGTCGCTGCAGACATTCTCAGTGGTGAAGCCCGGCTCGAGGACGAAGTCCGGGCCGAATAGCTGACAAGACAAACGCGCGTCCACTGCGGCTCAGGTGGAACGACAACCGCAGGAGAATCCGGAATGACGACCGAATCTTCTCGCATTTCCGCGTAAACGCGGAATTCTGGGGACGCACAGTTGCTCGACGCGATGAGCCACTGCACGCCCGCGGCGTGTCAGAGCCAGCAAAACCCTCACGCCGGATAATCAAGTGCTTCCGGAACCATGACTGCTGTTAGGGCCTGCGCGGCGCGGTCTTTCGAAAGCCGGGCGCCACTGAGACACAAGTCAAGCTTCAGTCGCAGTTCTGCAAACGGCGTCAGTTCCCCAAGTTCTGGCAACGCACCGGCCCATCCCAGCCCTGCAACTCCGGAATTCGGGGTCTCGCTGTTCACGCCCTCTTGACCAGCACCTCCAATCCCATCTCGATCGCGACTCTTGCATCCACATAGTCGGCTGATGTCCGGATGCATGCCATGCGCGCGGTAACCATAAACGATTTCAGATGTAATCCGACCGACCTCACCCGCAGCGCGAGCTGCTTGCACGTGCGCAAGATCGCTGAAAAACGTCACCAAGCCCGGCAACGCATCGGCGAGCGCCGGGTTTTCCTTGCCCTTCGTCTCGAGTTCGAGAACGTCGAGCATGAACTGGCGTACAGCAAGAATCCAACACAGCGCATCGGCGAGAGCAAAAGTGACGCCTTGTCTGGTCTTGTGGAACAACTTGGCGCCCCGGGCATCCGTTGCAGACTGAACGTGCTTGAGCGTCCACAGCCAGAGGTCCATCGCCGTGGCAAGAACGCACGCTCCCATCCCCGGCCGCTCCGATGCGATCCTGCGCATGTCGGCTATCCATTGCTCGAACTGGGCCAGGAACAACTCGTTGGTCATCGTAACAGACAACTGGAGTCTCTGGACCGCTTCGGGTCCCTCGTACGTGGCTTCCAATTGGGCGTCCATCCATTTTTGCCCGAGAAATCCGGGACAATCTTCCGTGACGCCATACCCTCCCATCAAACTCACGGCCTCGCGCATCATGTTCGCCCCATGACCAGTGTTCCACAGTTTGCATGCCGGACAGAGCACGTTGGCAAGCGAGTCAAGCATCACAAACCGAACAAGAGGATTCGATTCCAGCTCTGCGATCCGTGTCTTGTCCTGTGCGTCGGGCGGCAAACTGTGAAGCCGGACAAGCTCGATCGCCTCGGCCTGCGCTTTTGTCAGCTCCTTGAAAGCAGATCGGCCGCTCAACCCCCGCTCTGCAAACAAACGATCTTTCTCGCGCTCAATCGGGTCCAATTCGTCAAACAAACGCGCGGCGGCGAACCCAAGCGATGCGCTCGCCTCTCCCGTAGCCCAAATGTCCACCAACCGATGGAGTGAATCCTCCTTCTGTTGCAGGCCAAGCTCATAACGCGGCATCCCGGGCGCCACATCGCCACCACGAAAACGCCGACGCTGATAGAGAATCACAGGCTCGATCGCCGACAGCAATTTCGCTGAAGTCATCAACCCAACTGTAACGCGGGTCCTGCGGAAAACTGACTCGATGATTTCCGAGTGCGAAAAGTTCGGCACAATAACGCCATCCTTGACAGTGTAGCCGCCCACAATCCGGCTGGCCGGCACGCGCATGTTGAACACAGGATCGCACGTCGAACTCAGTTGATGGACAAGTTTCTTGGTCGCCACGCCGCGGTCGAAAACACCATCGTCTCCCTCTTCGAGGATGACCATGCATGTCCCCTTGATTCTTGGGTCGTCAGATGCAACCGCAGCAGTAACAACATTCGCAAACGCCATGTTCGTGATAAACCGGCCGCGCTTGTCCACGTGCAAAATCGGTTCCCCGCCGTCAGGCCATTCCGCAACACGAACCTTGCCCGACAGCATGCCCGTCTCAACGCCCACGAACGGCAACGGTTCGGTCAGCGCAAACGCTGCGCGCACTTGGGGCTTGCCTGAAACAGCCGAACTCCCGGGCGCAGCGCGCCCAAGGTATTCGGCGCGTTGTTCTGGTGTTCCCCGTTCGTGTATCGGAGCAAGCCCGAGGTTGCCCGCAAGGCTGCAAGTTGCAGCCCCGGCATCAACCCATGACAACTCAAAAGCAATCAGCGCCAGGGCGAGGTTCTTCGGGCCGCTTATGTGCCCACCATGCTCGGGGTCAAGAAACGCCGCTGTAATGCCGCTGTCATCGAAAACCTGAAGCAACGCCGCCTTTTCAGGCGTCCAGTCGTGCGTGTTCCTGCCCCCGTTCGCCACAAGCCGCGCGACCGGACCCCGCGCAACAGTCCGGGCCGACTGCACAAGAAGTTGGAGATCGTAGCGGTCTGAAAAACGCCACATTATCTGGCGGACATCATCGCCCGGCATGGTGCGCAGTGTCGCCTCAGATGGTTTGTCAATGTTAGGTTCCATGTTTGTAACGCTCGATCCTGCGGGCAACAACAAATCCCAACCGGCGAACGCGGCATTCCGCTCCGCCATTCTGCACATTCCATTGGCTTGAGTTGCATCGCAGTCGGTGTTAGAAGTGCATAATCTTGAGCCCGATGAAAAGCTTAAATTCACGACAGACACAACCCGCCGGCCGAAACGCGACCCTGCTCCCGCACTTTTTGCGCCAAGGCGCAGTCGAGGACCAGCCATTCATTCCCGCTTTCCGTCAGTCGATTGGATGGCAAATCTGTTCGTCTCCAACAAGCGCCATGTCAGCGTCAAATCCAAGATCGACGCTGTGCGCGTGCTGTAATGCAGTGTCCAAGCTGACCGCTGTCTTGCTTACAGCCGCCCTTTTGTGCGGGTCCGCTTGCACAAAATCGTCGCCCGCCGACCAAGGCGGCGCAAAACCAGACGCCGTATCAACAGCAAAGCGCATTCGCCAACCCGCCGTCGCCGGCCTGTTCTATCCGAGTGAACCGTCAACGCTTCGCCGTGCAATCGACGGTTACCTCAAAGAAGCAAAAGACTACAAACTGAGTTCTGTCCGGGCCATTGTTGTGCCGCATGCCGGCTATCAATACTCAGGTTTGACGGCCGCACACGCTTACAGGCAGGTCAGCGGCAAACCATACAAGACCGTTGTCATTCTTGCCCCTAGCCATTATGCCCTGTTCAAAGGCGCCTGTGTTTGCGGCGCTGACGAGTTCGAAACGCCACTCGGGCGTGTCCCAATTTCGCCTCTTGCCAAAGAGCTTGCGAAACAGAAACCGTTCGTCGCCGAAACGCCATGCCGTGTCCAGCGCCCCGCGTGGGCTCGCCAATCGCCGCGTCCAGCGCCTCCCGTCGGCGAAGACACACCGCATACATGGGAACACTCGGATGAAGTTCAGGTGCCATTCTTGCAACAGTCTTTGAAAGGATTTGCCGTGGTGCCAATCGTCTTCGGCACGGTTGACCCTGCAGAAGCCGCGCGAGCTCTGGCTGACAAGCTCGACGATCAAACTCTGCTTGTAGCAAGCTCGGACTTGAGCCATTATCACCCCTATGAACGGGCCAAAGAAATGGACAAGAAATGTGTCGATGCAATCTGCCGGCTTGACATCGAATCCATGGCAACTCAGGAGGCCTGTGGAAAAGACCCGATCCTGTGTCTAATGCACATTGCCCGGCAGAAAGGCTGGACTGCACAAATGCTTGATTACCGTAACAGTGGCGATACCGCGGGCGACAAAAGCGGCGTTGTCGGATACAGCGCCATTGCGTTTACAGCCCCTTCCGAAACCCAGTACACAAAAGAAGAACGTAAGGCGCTCCTTAACCTCGCGCGCAAGTCCTTGACCGAAGTGGTCACACACGGCCGATTGCCGGACGCAAAGGCTTCCGATTTCACCCCGCGTTGCTCAGAGGAAAAAGGATGTTTCGTCACCCTCACCAAAAACGGCGTGTTGCGCGGCTGCATCGGAAATATCATGCCAAACGGCCCCCTCTGGAAATCAATCATGGAGAACGCACGCAACGCCGCAATACGCGATTACAGGTTCCCGCCCGTCCAAACCGACGAGCTTCGGCAAATCGAAATCGAAATCAGCGTGTTAACCGTCCCGCAGCCCCTCAAATTCGATTCGCCCGATGACCTCGTCAAAAAGCTCCGGCCTCACAAGGACGGCGTGGTGCTCGAGCTGGGATTGCGTACCGCAACTTACCTCCCACAGGTCTGGGAGCAAATCAGCGATCCAGTCCAGTTCCTAAGCAGCCTCTCGATGAAAGCTGGCGCCGGCCCCGACGACTGGCGCCGGCCCGGCACCAGAGTTCTCATCTATCAGGTCGAAGCCTTCAAAGAAAGCGAGATGTGAGCCATCTGACCTCGGCCCAGCACCGGTTGGTGATTCGATGATCTTGCACGCCTTCGCACGCGTCCCAGTCAAAATGCAATGTCCGGCGCATTCACCAGCAAACAGCAGACGCTGAAACTCGAAGCCAAGTTCGGTGGTGTTTGCCTCCCAGGACTCTCGTTGTGGCTTGATCCGCAACGCCAAGTGCCAGAGGACGGTCATGTCTTCGTCAGCCACGCGCACTCGGATCATGTTGCACGTCACAAAAAGTTCATTGCCACAACTGCTACAGCGCTGTTCCTGAAAAGCCGGCTTCGAACCACATTCGTTCCAGAGCAATTCGACTTTTTCCGTTCGCGAATCTTGGAATCCAGGACCGGCAGTTTCCGTCTCACGCTGCTGCCAGCAGGTCACGTGCTCGGCAGTGCCATGGCCCTGCTCGACACCGACGCAGGCCGTCTCTTGTACACCGGTGATTTCAAGCTGAAGCCATGTCCAATCGCCGAAAACTGTGATTTTTCCCCCGCAAAACACTGCGACGTGCTCGTCATGGAAACCACCTACGGCCTGCCTCAATACGTCTTCCCGCCCGAAGACGAGGTCCATGCACAAATCGCTTCGTTCTGCAAAGAGACTCTCGCTGCCAAAGCAACGCCTGTCTTGCTGGCATCGTCGCTTGGGAAAAGTCAGAAATTGATCCTCGGCCTTGCCAAATTCGGTCTCCCAATCATGGTCCACAACACAATCCATGCCCTCAACGTAATCTACCAGCAAATGGGATTCGCCCTGCCCCATTGCGAAGTATTCCACCCCGACCGGCTCCGTGGAAAAGTCCTCATTTGCCCACCGAGCGCCGCCCGCCGCATCGCCGCCCAGTGCCCAACCGAGTTACGACTGGCGGTCGCCTCTGGATGGGCACTGGACCCGCGCTGCCGATTCAGACTCGGCGTCCATGCAGGCTTCCCGCTCAGCAATCACGCAGACTACAGTGAGCTTGTCCGGCTCGTGGAATGCATCGAGCCACGGCTGATCGTCACCCTTCACGGGTTCGCGTCCGAATTCGCCAGCACACTCCGCGCAGCCGGCTGGAACGCACAAACATTGTCAGTTCCCGAGCAACTCGACCTCCCCCTCCGGCTATCTTCCAACCGACTTTGTTCAGCAACAATATGAAGCATGGCGGTGATTGTAGGGCAGAAGGCCCGATTTATGCCAAGCAAGTGGACTTGAGGTTCTCGTGAACGCCCGGCTGCCGGATTTGAGTGATCGAAACAAGCCGTAAAATAGGCCGTCGCGTTGATGCGGCCGGGGACGGCCGCGCTCCCGGGGCCGTTGGGTTTTTCCGAGGCTTTGCGGGAGCGCGGCGATTCTTCGCCGCCCCCAGCCGGTGAATAATCGGGCGCAGGATTTGCATAATCGAAACGGGTGTAAGATCGGCCGTCGTGTTGATGCGGCCGGGGACGGCCGCACTCCCAGCACCATTGCCTTTTCCACCGCGTGCAGGAGCGCGGCCATTCTTGGCCGCCCCCAGCCGGTCAAAGATCGGACGACGGGTTCGAGTGATTGAAGCACGTGCACGGTCGGCCGTCGCGTTGATGCGGCCGGGGACGGCCGCGCTCCTGACTGCCGTTGGGTTTTTCCGAGGCTTTGCAGGAGCGCGGCCATTCTTGGCCGCCCCCAGCCGGTGAATAATCGCGCGCAGGATTTGCATAATCGAAACGGGTCGTAAGATCGGTCGTCGCGTTGATGCGGCCGGGGACGGCCGCGCTCCCGAGCGCCGTTGCTTTTTCCACCGCGTGCAGGAGCGCGGCCATTCTTGGCCGCCGCCAGCCGGTAAATAATCGGGCGCAGCATTTGCATAATCGAAGCGGGTCGTAAGATCGGTCATCGGGTTGAATGCGGCCGGGGACGGCCGCGCTCCCAGCGCCGTTGTTTTTTCCAGCGCGTGCAGGAGCGCGGCCATTCTCTCGCCCGTTCACGCTTTTGTCTGCTGTTGGCTGCAAGTCAGAGAACCCCGCCCGCAGGCAGAGGAATATCCTTCCACTCGGGTCATGACAGCGGCTTCGCACAGCACTCGCAGGCTCGTCAGTCGCCGCGGCCGAATCGGGTTCACTTCGTTTCATGTTTCACGGACCATTGTTGCGGACCAACAGTTCACCTCCGGCTGCTTCCCACCCCGGGTTAGCCAAGGAGATTTTCGGGCTGCTGTGCCCGTGGCGAAGCTTGCCATGTGCTTTGACGCTCAAATAGACTGTTGCGGTGCTGACCAACCCGGACCTCATGGCTCAGATGTGCACAACCAACGGCGGTAACGCCAATCATTCGCCTGACAGCCAGGTCGCCAATTCAGCATCGTCATGCCGCAAAGCGGCCGTCATCCTCGCCGCATTGTTCTTAGTGCTTCATTTACCCGGTTTGCCGAGCCTCTCGCACTGGCGAGGCGATGAACGGTTTTACACCGACGCCGCTGTCCGAATGGCGATCTCGGGGGACTACCTCACACCCACCTATCCGGATGGCTCACTGCGATTCAAGAAGCCGATTCTGCCGTACTGGGCCGTGCTGGCAGGGTTCAAACTGTTTGGTTTTAACTACTTTGCCTGCCGACTCGCGTTTCTCCTGTCGGGGGCTTTGAGCATCTGGTTGTCTTACGAACTCTGCATGGCGCTCACGCGCCTGCCGCGCGAATCTCTTGTTGCGACCGCTATCATGGCATCCAATCTGACCCTTCACAACACGAGCATTCGGTCCACACCCGACGCGCTCTTGTGCATGTTCGTTCTGCTCAGCCTTCTGGGATTCACCAAGTTGTTTTCTGGAGAAACCCGGCCCGTGTGGTACGGCCTTGCGTACCTCGGCTCGGCATTCGCGGTGACAACAAAAGGCATGTCGGGGCTCTTGCCGGTCGCTTACACATTTCTATTCGCAGGCTTGTCGAAGAACTCGGCAAACCGCATCCGCAACTTGCTCCACCCGCTGTTCATTCTGCTCGGCTTGCTAATTGCGAGCGCATGGTACGTCTGGGCATTCTCGAAATACGGTTCAGCAGCCGCCGCTGACTTTTTCGGAGATCAGGTGGGAGAACGGTTTTCAGGATCCAAGTTTTATCTGATCGAGAACGCCGTCGTGTATCTTGGTTCGTTCATCATTCAACTCCTGCCATGGTCGGCAATAGCTCTATGGGCATTTGTCGTCAAACGCCACGCCGTCATTCGGGCCATGCGCGCCAACAGCAGATGGCTGGGGTTTTCGGTCGGCTGGGTGTTGTTCCTTTTCTTGATATTCACCTGTGGCAACATTCAGCGGACACGATACTTTCTGCCGGCGTATCCATTCCTTGGCTTGTTGTACGCGCTGCCGCTGCTCGAGGGCGCAGACGATCACAAATCAGCGTGGGTTCCGGCGGCAGCCATCAAACTGGCATACGCGATTGCCTGCATTGGTGGAATCGCACTCGGCATTCTCGGACATCAAATCGCCCTTGGCCTTGCGATCGCAGGCATTATCCTCGCAGCCTGCGCCGGCGTCTTGATGTTGGCCTCAACCAGATTGGAACCAGCCATGCAAATCACAGCCGCAGCCGCATACGTCGTGCTACTGTTTGCTGTGGACTTGTTCCTCATCACCCCTAACTTCACGTTCTCGACTGCACCTGATATCACACAACGCCTGCTGGCCGAGGCCAAACAGCAGTTGGTCCTCCCCATGGCCGGCATGGACGTCGGCGAGGCAAGCCAAATCCGCGTCCTCTCCGCAGGAAAGATCCAGCCTTACATCGTCGCTGACAACGAATGTGACGCCGCGATCAAAGCGCACGGGCAAATCGTCTGCACCGAAACAGTCCTCAAGACATGGCAACCGACGGGTGCAACTGTAGAACACTGCGCCACCGGCTCAACCCGATGGAAACTCCGCGACTACCTCGCTCTCTGCCGTGCCGCAGACCGCCACTCTTTCTTCGTATC
This sequence comes from Verrucomicrobiota bacterium, assembly GCA_012517065.1. Taxonomy (GTDB): domain Bacteria; phylum Verrucomicrobiota; class Verrucomicrobiia; order Limisphaerales; family J093; genus JAAYVR01. The sequence goes on from JAAYVR010000199.1 coordinate 24,982, forward strand.
GAAACGCGTTCCCTATTATCTCGTCACGCGAAGCGATGCACACCGAACACAGCACCGCCCGGACGAACCCGAATCAGGCCCCAACCTGCAAACCGCACCAGCCGACCCACCAACCACACCCGGACCGTCACCCCGGTGAGAATTCCGTGCCAAGGTTCGGCCTTGACAGTCGCAACGCCGAACCTAGTGTCGAGCGCCAGTTGTTTTGCAAATGGATACCATTAAAAAAATTGTTGTTGGCATCGTTAAGGAAACGAAGGATGACCGTGTCTCGATGCTGCCGGAAGCCGTCGCCCAGATTGTCAAATTGGGCGCGGCAGTGTGGATTGAGACCGGCGCAGGCGAAGGCGCGTTTGCGCACGACGATCTCTATGCCAAACAGGGCGCTGAGCTCCGTTCACGAGCCGATGTCATACGCAACGCTGACATGCTGCTATCGATTCACCCGCTTAATGCAACGGAAATCGCGCAAATGAAGGCTGGCGCAGTCTATGTGTCTTCGTTCCAGCCCTTCGCGAATGACCAGATTCTCAAGATCCTGTCAGACGCTCGATTGACTGCCTTGAGTCTGGACATGATCCCGCGCATCACGGCAGCCCAAAGCATGGACGTGTTGTCGTCGATGGCCTCGATCGCAGGCTACAAAGCTGCAGTCCTCGCCGCTGCACATCTGCCCCGGTACTTTCCCATGCTGACAACCGCCGCCGGCAGTATCCAGCCAGCCCGCGTGTTGGTCCTGGGCGCAGGAGTCGCCGGTTTACAGGCGATTGCAACCGCAAAACGACTTGGCGCTGTCGTGGAAGCATTCGACACAAGACTGGCGGTCCGACAGGAGGTTGAAAGCCTCGGCGCCAGATTCGTCGAGGTCCCTGGCGCGCGCGACGACAAAACCGCCGGTGGGTATGCAGTCGAACAAACCGAGGAATACAAACAGCGCCAGCGCCAGATGATTCAGGAGCGCGCCACAAAATCCGACGTGATTATCAGCACTGCGCTGTTGCGCGGCAAACGCGCCCCCCTGCTTGTCACTGCAGACACAGTCAGAGCGATGCGTCCGGGCAGCGTCATTGTGGACCTTGCGTCGGCAAGCGGGGGCAATTGCGAGCTCACGCGTTCTGGCGAAACAATCGCCGTCAATGGCGTCACGATAATAGGCGCCGATGACCTCGCGGCAACGGTCCCAATCCACGCGAGCCAACTCTATGGCAGGAACGTGCTCAATTACATCAAGCTCTTCCTCAAGAACGGCGCATGCCAGATCAACCTCCAAGATGATATTCTGGGGCCAAGTTGCGTGGTCTGGCAGGGAGAAATCAGGTACGGCAAAAAGAGCAGTTGAAGTGTCCCTCGTATCTTTCGCAGACCGGCGTGGTCGGAACCAAAGTTGTCTGACAGGAACTGCCCCGGCTCCTGGGGCCCACGATGAGGGCTGTCAGGCACCCCGCTCCGCGGAATATCTGCTGAGACTCGGTCCCAGGGAAAACCACCCTCAGTAAGCCCCCACTGGACGCAGCGCTGCCAGAGTAAGTTCCAATCACATGTCACTCTTCCCTCAAAAGGCGCGATTCGAACAACCGCGGCCGAACCACGCCACTCGCTTGGCAAACCCGCGGCCCAGTTGAACGTTGCGAGTTGAACGTTGTACGTTGAAAGTTTTCATAGGTTTATCAGCATGGTCGTCTTGTTGAGAACGTTTAACGTACAACGCTCAACGTACAACGTTCAGAGGCATTACTGCTCGATGAATGCTCGTTGCAAAGCCGCCGAAGGGCTGGACTCTAACGCCCGTGGGCGTGGCATCGCCCAAAGCGCAGGACAACCCGTTGCCGCCAGAGTTCCGCGTTTACGCGGAACACAGGCAGTTCACTCAACAGTGCTCATGCTCAGTTTCATGGAACTGTTCCGCCTAAAGGCGGGACTCTGACGACCGCGGGCGAGGCATCGCCTCATGCGCGGAACAACCCATCGCCGTTAGAGCTCCACGTTTACGCGGAAAACCGGAAGCTTTCTGGTCCTGGCTGTTGTATCCCAGCGCCTTGCGCCTGTGCTGAAGGGCGACACGCCGCACTCTGACCCAACTACGTGCCTGTCCCCATACGACCACACCACATTCGCCCTGGCCACTGATCCCAATGGTTTCTCATGCGCTGCCGCGGATGCACTCGGCGTTGGTCGGCGCGAAGCGTTTGGAGTGCGGCAGCTTGCTGCCGCTTTGTTTTTGTGCACAAACAACCTGCCTGGAACCAGATCGGCATTGCGTACAAAACAACGTGCCTGTCCCCGTATCGCATATTCCCCATCAGCCCGATGACAGGTCATGCGACGCCTTTCGATCCCGCAAGTCGGGCCACCGAACGTACACCGGTTCGGTGCGGCGAAGAATCGCCGCGCTC
>JAAYVR010000200.1 GCA_012517065.1 Verrucomicrobiota bacterium
CAACGACCCATAACATTTCCGCAAATAATGAATCGGTTTGCTGTCCTTCACTCCCTTCCCCCGAAGCCAACTGCAAAGCTGCTGATGCACCAACTTCGGATTACTCTCGATCACAGGCCCTGTCCCACGCGACGATTCCAACACTCCCCGCACAGGATCACCCACAGGCACAATCCGACTCCGACGTCCCTTGGCCAAGGACGCCAATACCCGAACCCCTTCCGGCAACACGTTCTCCCAGCTCAGCGAAACAATCTCACCCCACCTCAGACCACAGCCCAGCGCCAGCACAAACCCCAATCGCTCATCACCTTCCGATTCCCTAATCCGGAAATCTCACCCGACAGCCGGGTGGCAGAATAGTTCTTTGGTCTTTTGCCTGAGCCAACGTTCAGCAGCTTTGTAATCGGAACACATGGAAGCCACAAGGGACCAGAACCGTCTTGAGTGATTCATCTCGCGCAGATGCATCAACTCGTGCCAGATCAGATAGTCGCAAACCCATCCAGGTGTTTGAACAAGGCGCCAGTTCAGTGAAACGGTGCCTCGGCGCGAACACGATCCCCACCGTGAGCTCTGGTCCCGGACGACAACCTTTCTCAACGGGAGTGATGCGCTGGCAGCCAGTTCGATGACCCGGGGCGGAAGTTCTTTGGCAGCTAATTGCTTCAGATGAGTCTCAACAAGCAGACGCAGGTTCAGGCATGGTTCAGCGATGGGAATCGATTGATCAGCAAAAACAACATGGCGTTCACGGCCGATTTCGACAATGTCGATGCCACAATACTCGCCTCGGAAGAGAATTTGCGATCCCACGGTCCAGCACGCATTGTGCCGTCGATCGGTAGCCTGTCGCGCGCGTTGGCGTTCGATCCAGTCCGCATGCTCGACGGCGAACTGCCGTGCCTCGGCAATGGACCCGCCGCGTGGGATTGTGACTCGAGCGACGCCCCGATCCGTAAGGCGCAGAATGTAGCGGCGCGCCCGTGGATGTCGGACGAACTCGAGAGCCACGGCAGGTTTCGGCTCCATGTGTTCGGGGCTTGAGCCTGCATCAGTCCTGTCATTCAACAAGAATTCCAGTTGCACTGCGGGAATGAATACCGCAGCGTCCCTCTTCGTTCAAATACTAACGCGGAACTCTCGGCGAATTGAACGCATGTGTGTACCCGGTGGGCTGGGTTGTATTGTTCTATTCAAAAATCATTCATATTTGCAGAGATTTCCAGCCTGTGAGCTTGGTAAGTTTCTCTGTATCTGCTGCTCTGGCAGCCAGTAATGCGGTCACAACGGTAGGGTCTTTGGTACTGAGTTTGATAAAGTGACAGGCTCGCAGTTTGGGTTTTGCCCCCGGATTGGGGCGTGGCCCGCAAATTGCCCGTTGTTCCAATCGGCGGCTGCTGAAGTCCATGCAGGTACCCCTCGGATGCCGATGTGGGGACAGACACGTTGTTCGCGCAGAAAAACAAAGCGGCAGCAAGCTGCCGCACTCCAAACGCTTCGCGCCTGGCAATGCCCACTGCATCCTCTGCAGCGCGTGAGAAACCATCGGGATCAGCGCGCTTTTCCTTGCGAGGGAGTTGCAGGGCATATTTCCCAGCCCAGAGTGGCTGACAGTCCGACGGAGGCGCAGGATCTCGGGCACTGCCTGTCAGGCAACTCTGGTTGCGGCTGCGCCGGGCTGGGAAGCTTCCGGGTTGGAAGAAAAAGACTTTTGTGTTTGCGGCGCGTTTGGTAATTGCTATGGGCGCAAGTGAAATTGGCATTTAGACAAAAACATCGAGTAACATGACAAAACGTATTTCTCGCCGCAGTTTCATCGTTTCAGCCACCGCATGCTCGTCGGCTGTGCTGATCTCCACGCGACCACTTTCTGCGGCGGAAGGCCAGCCACGCGAATTGCCACAGCCAACCCCCGAGAAACTCCCGCGCTGGCGCGGGTTCAATTTGCTCGAGAAGTTCACCAAGCGCGATGGCGGTAATCCCCCGTTCAGCGAGCAGGACTTTGAATGGATCGCTGAGCTTGGATTCAATTTTGTCCGGTTGCCGATGTCTTATCTATGCTGGAGCGATCCGCAGGATTGGCTCAAGTTTAACGAAGATGAATTGAAGCATATAGACCATGCCGTCGAGTGCGGTCGCAAACACGGGATACACGTGAACATCAACTTTCACCGTGCCCCGGGGTACTGCGTGAATCCGCCGGCCGAACCGCTGGATTTGTGGAAGGACGAAAAAGCGCTCGAGACATGCGCTGCGCATTGGGCAATGTTCGCCAAGAGGTACCGCGGAATATCAAGCAAACAACTCAGTTTTGACCTGTTAAACGAGCCAAATGACCTGCCCGAAGACACCTACGTCAAGGTGGTCAAGCGCCTCGTCGAGGCAATTCGTGCCGAAGACCCCGAGAGGCTGATCATCGCCGACGGTTTGCGCTGGGGGAACAAGCCGGTAGCGGGATTAATTGCGCTTGGCGTTGCCCAGAGCACGCGTGGTTACCAACCAATGCGCGTCAGCCATTACAAGGCAAGCTGGGTCAGAGGCGAACAGTGGCCGGAACCAACATGGCCGCTCAAGCTTGCTGAAAACGATGTGTGGGACAAGGAACGGCTTAGGCGCGAACAAATCGAGCCGTGGAAAAGCCTCGCGCAACAAGGCGTCGGTGTCCACGTCGGTGAATGGGGCGCGTACAACAAAACACCGCACGCTGTCGTATTGGCATGGATGAAGGATTACCTTGACCTATGGCGCGAAGCCGGCTGGGGCTGGGCACTTTGGAATTTTCGAGGGTCTTTTGGTGTGCTGGACAGTGGACGCGAAGACGTCAAGTACGAGGATTGGCGCGGCCACAAACTCGATCGCGCCATGCTCGAACTGCTCCAAAACGGCTGACACACCGCTGCCCAATTCGGGGATCACTCCAAACTCACAGTCTCTGCGCGTCTGGGCCAAGGAAATCTGGCATGGCTCCCCTGCCCTTTGAACGAGGAACCGCCGAGGACTTTGAAGCATCTGCCAGACAAAGCCGCGCCAAAGTGCTACCGTCGGGACTCTTAACTTAACTGTGCGACTTGCCGAGTTGCTGCGATTTCTCGGCTGCTGCCCTCACGGCGCTGATGAAAGCTGCGCGGACGCCCGCTTTCTCAAGTTGATGCAAGCCTTCGATGGTTGTTCCGCCCGGGCTGGTTACCATGTCCCGCAGTGCGGCAGGATGCATGCCGCTTTCGAGGACCATCTTTGCTGTTCCAAGGACCGTTTGCGCAGCGAGTCGAATGGCCGTGTCCCGAGGCAAACCCGCAGCCACACCACCATCGCTGAGGGCTTCAATCACCAAACAAATATATGCCGGACCACTGCCACTCAGACCCGTAACGGCGTCGAGCAACGGTTCTTTCACCTCGACCACCTCGCCCACAGCACCGAACAGTCTCGCGGTCAGTTGCACGTCCTCGGGCAAAACCGAATCGCCCTTTGCAAATGCTGACGCGGAAGCGCCGGCGAGAGCCGGCGTGTTTGGCATGACCCGCACAACGCGTGCACCGGGACAAAGTGCCTGTTGGATTGACTCGAGCTTGACTCCAGCGGCGATCGAGATAAGCAGGTGCTCAGGAGTAAACACTGATTTGATCTGCTCGAGCACCGGCTGCACACAGTTCGGTTTCACTGCGAGGATGATCACATGCGCATTGCGGACAACTTCCGTGTTGTCATTGCAAGTGTCTGATCCTGTTGCTGCCGCGAAAGAATCCAGCGCCTGTGAGGCAACGTCGCTCGCCAAAATCTCCTTCGAGGTGACAATGCCTGCGCTGAGGAAACCCTTCGCAAGGGCGGTGGCCATTTTGCCCGCTCCGATAAAACCTATTTTGTGCCGGGGCGTATCCTGCATGGGCGCCACATTATCAACTCTTGTGCGCAAGCGGAAGTTGAAAGAGGACTGCCTTGGTCTTGTTGATAATCAGCGGGGCTACACATCAAACCGACCATGGGCGCGGGTTTCCTTGGCCTGAAAATCTCACTGGAATGAAGCTTTGAGTGTCTTGATCAGGTCAGGCGGTGAGACTTCCGGGCCAGGCCGCACACCGAGCTTACCCTTTAAGAAAATAGCCGCGGTGCTTTTCTGTCACAGGCAAGCCCAGTCGTTCCATCACCTGCATCATGTCTTCCCAGACCTTGCGCTTTTCCAGCAAGGATTGGTTGCGCAGGAGGTATGCCGGATGATAAGTGGGCATCACGGGTACACCCTGGAATTCCATCCACTGTCCGCGAACCTTTGTGATGCCCTGCGTTTTGCCGAAGAGCCCCTCGACGGCCGTGCCACCAAGCGCGACTATTATTTCCGGTCTGATGATTTTGATTTGTTCGAGGAGGTAGGGCAAACAGGTCGTCATTTCGGTGGGCGTTGGTTTGCGGTTGCCTGTTGCCTGACCAGGCGTGTCAGGCCTGCATTTCAAAATGTTTGCGATGTAAACATCTTCGCGTCTCAGGCCCATGGTCTGGATTATTTTGGTCAGTAACTGCCCGGCTTTTCCGACAAACGGTTCGCCCTGCTCGTCTTCTTCGGCGCCGGGTGCCTCGCCCACAAACATTAATCTGGCAGCGGGATTACCGACGCCGAAGACAACATTGCGTCGCGACTCAGCAAGGTGCTGGCATTTTCGACAGGCAAGAACGCGCTGGCGCAGCGCCTCAAGGGCAGCCTGCTTGCCTTCAAAATCCGCCGGCGCTGCCGACGTGTCTATCAGCATGCCAGCGGGTCTTGCAACTGGAACAACCGCTTTGGGTGGTGGCACAGCGGCCTGACTCGGCCGCTGTGCGGCAGGCGCTCTGCGTGCAAGACCAGCCGGGGCAAAAAGCGCAGCCAAAGTTTGTTGCGTTACAGGAACAAACTTGACGCCCTTTTCGCGGAGCTCTTCCAAGTGCTTGATCGTTGCTTCAAGCAATTCGACGTAAGAATTGCCGGCCGAGTTGTTCATCACGTCGCGCGCCAAAACAAATTGCTCAGAATCGGTTCAGAGGCCTTTGACCTCCCATCCTTTCCGGTAGGAACGCCGAACGTACCGGTTTGCGTCGTTGTTGTTCTTGAACCTGAGCGCGGCCGAGTCCCATTCCAGCGTTGTTTGCGGGAAATGGGTTGCAACTCCGCCCAGCAACACGGTTTCTGTTAGTGGCCCGGAATAATCAAAATTGGCAGACGCTTTGCCTTCGCCCCTGCACGCGTTGACCCATTGAAGCCAGTGGTTGTCCCCTTGAACACGCGGAGTGGGATATGATTCGAATTGAGCCTCCGGCAAAAGGCGGGGCGGACCGATGTGCGGCAGCAACATGACGCCTTTTGTGCCGATGAAAATCGAACCTTGATCTGGCATTGGCTCTTCACCGAGCAGCGCTTGCACGTCCTTTGGCGGTCGCTCGTCGCCATCATACCATGTCACACGAACCGTGTCTCCTTCGGTGTACTTCGTCCCTGGAAACACATAATGTATGCGCGCGTTGATCGCCCAGTTCCACTGGTTGGGCGCGGGCCCCTCTGAGCGAACTGACAGCGGGGCGCTCAAGGCCAGCGCGCAGAACACCGGATCGTATATGTGGCATCCCATGTCGCCAAATGTCCCCGTTCCAAAATCGAGGCGCTTGCGCCAGTTGCCCGGATGATAATATCCGTCGCCGATAAACGGGCGTTCTTGTGCGATCCCGAGCCAGAAATCCCAGTTGAGCCCGGGTGGCACCGGATCGGCACGGTCGGGTCTGGGCGAAGGATCGCCCCACTTCTTGCTGCTCCACGTGTGCACCTCCTTCACTTTGCCGATCGCAAGGTCCTGGATCAGTCGAACTGCCAGCCGATACTCCGAGGCAGAGTGAATCTGGATACCCATTTGTGTGACGACCTTTTTCCCGCGCGCCGCCAAAGTCAATTGACGTGCTTCATAGATGTCATGCGTGAGCGGTTTCTGGCAATGGACATGTTTGCCCAACTGAATTGCCGACATCGCAATGGGCGCGTGCATGTGGTCAGGGGTCGAGACATTGACAGTGTCGAGGTCTTTTTCCTTTTCCAGCAAAACGCGCCAGTCCTGGTAAATCCGGACGTCCGGGAATCTTTGGCGAACCGCTGAGGCACGCTCCATGTCAACGTCGGCCACTGCGACCAGTTTGACTGCTGGATGTCGTGTGATTGATTCGATGTCAGCGGCAGCCATGCCGCTGGCGCCGAAACTGGCGTGTCGAATTGTATCATTCGCGGCAGCGCGGCCAATTTGCGCGGTGACCCACGGCGCCGTCGCGCCAATCAACCCCAATCGCTTCAGGAAACTCCGGCGTGTATGTGATCCAAGAATATTCATGCCCAACTCATAAGCTCCTGTCGCGCCGGAAGCAACTGCGAAGTGAGTCGCGGTTCGATCGTTTTTTCGCTCGTGAGCAAAGCACCGCGCGTCCGATTCGATTGATCGAAACGGGTGTAAGATCGGCCGTCGCGTTGATGCGGCCGGGGACGGCCGCGCTCCCGAGCGCCGTTGCCTTTTCCAGCGCGTGCAGGAGCGCGGCGATTCTTCGCCGCCCCCGGCCGGTCAACGCCCGGCCGCCGGGTTTGCTTGATCGAAACAGGTGTAAGATCGGTCGTCGTGTTGATGCGGCCGGGGACGGCCGCGCTCCCGGGGCCGTTGCTTTCTCCAACGCCTGCAGGAGCGCGGCCATTCTTGGCCGCCCCCAGCCGGTCAAAGATCGGGCCACGGGTTTGCTTAATTGAAACAGGTGTAAGATTGGTCATCGGGTTGATGCGGCCGAGGACGGCCGCGCTCCCGAGACCGTTGCTTTCTCCAACGCGTCTGCAGGAGCGCGGGCAGGAGATACCAAAGGCCCGGTTTATACCAGCCTAGCCCGGAGTCTCACCGCTTGGCCGGGCCAAGACACCTAAAGCTTATTAATTCCTGTGAGACTTCCGGGCTATTGGCCTTTGCAGCATGATGTCGGGCATTATTCTGCCCGAATATCAACGCACTTGAGCTGGGAGTGATCGCGGATGACGAGTCGGCCATCGGAAAGGGCCAGTGGCCCCCAAATGTCGCGGCCGTCAAGCAGCTTTGCTTTGCTGAGCGACTTGAATCCCTCCGGCGAGGGTTCGACGATATGCAGCTCGCCGCTGCGACCGTCCATAATGTACATGATACCGTCGCCAGCCAGGATTGATCCGCCTTTGCAGAGATATGGGTCGCGTTTCGTTTGCCAAATCAGTTTGCCTTCCGCGTCAAAACAGACCAACCCATCGTTGCGTTCGTTTGTGTTGCAAAGGACATACACGTGGTCTTTATAGACCAGACCTTGGTGGCAATGCCCCCCAATCTGCGGGATGCGGGAAATCTCTTTGACAGCCCATGCCTCGCCGTTTCGTGAAACCTCGATTACAGCACTGCCCGAATTGTAACCGGCTGTGACAAACAAGCGGCCGGGACCCAGCACACTCACATTCGGCACCGGTATCATGCATTTGTGGTCGTACTTCCACAGAACTTTGCCGTCACTGGCAGATACTGCAGCAATGCCACTTGGGCTCACGCAGACAACCTGATCTGTTCCTTCGATTGTGACAATTCGCGGGCTCGCATATGCCATCGGGCCGATTGCCTCCGAGCGCCACTTTTCGTCACCGGATTGCTGGTCAAATGCCACGACACCGACAGTTGCGCTCTGTGGAGCCACGATTACTTTGTCGCCATACAACAATGGAGACTGCGCCACGGCCCAGTTCGGGCGCTTGCCGTTGTAATCGCTCAAGATGTTCTTTTGCCAAAGGGGCTTGCCCGTCTTGCGGTCAGTGCAATAAAAGTGGCCGAACGGCCCAATGGTATAAACCCTCGATTCGGTTACCGCAGGTGTGCTTCGGGACCCATCGTGGTCAATCGATCCAGGTGCATCATATCCGAAAGACCATTTCTCCTTGCCGGTGGCCAGATCAAAACAGCGAAGAACGTCTTGTTGCTGGTTCGGGCGGTCAAGGATGAAAACCTCGCCTTTGTGGATTGCGGCGCCACCGAACCCTTTGCCAACCGATGCTGTCCAAATCACTTTTGGCCCGGTTTCAGGCCACGCTTTCACCAGACCTTTTTCAACTGATGTGCCGTCTCTGTTCGGTCCCATGAACTGCGGCCAATCAGCGGCGCCGACGCTTTGCGCCAGGCCCAAAAGACCGATTGCCAACGACATTCCGGTCAGGAATCGAAAACTCGAGTTTTTTCTTTTACCCATATCAACATGCTCTCGCCCGATGTGCTTCATAGCCAATTTGGCAATTGCCAAGCAGGCAATCTTCCCAAAAAAGAGCGAGATTTGTCCAATTGGAAAATCTCGCTTAACGGACTTCAACTGAGACGCTGCAAATGCCCGGGCTATTCAAGCCGCAGCAACATACGCTTTGCGGTCTTCGATCATCCGACGGAGCTTGTGCAAGGCTTCGTTTTGCACCTGGCGAATGCGCTCTCGAGTCAGACCGAACTCGGCGCCAATTTCTTCGAGGGTTTTCTCCGAACCACCGTCAAGACCGAATCGCAGCCGGAGTATGGTCCGCTCACGGTCGTTGAGCCTCGACAGAAGTTCATCGAGCATGCTGAGGATATTGGATTGTTCGAGAATCTCGTAAGGGGTGCGTGCGCTTTCGTCTCCTACGACCTCGGCCAGAGCGCTGCTATCCTCGCCTACCATCGGGGCGTCGAGCGACGCGGGACGCAATGCCGCAGTCCGTATTTCATTCAATCGCGTCCGGCGCACGCCAATCGCGTCGGCCAATTCCTCGACGGACGGATCGCGTCCCAGCTCTTCGCGGAGGGTGAGCGCGATTCGATGCGCTTTGTTAAGCTTGTCGAGAGCGTGAATTGGGAGGCGGATTGTTTTGGCCTGATTGGCGATTGCGCGCCGGATTGACTGTTTGATCCACCATGCTGCGTATGTGGACAGTTTCCCGCCTTTGGCGGGATCAAAGCGCTCGACAGCTTTCATGAGACCAATATTCCCTTCGTTAATCATGTCGAGCAGTGGCAAGCCGAGTCCTTCGTATTCCCGAGCGATTTTCACAACCAACCTGAGGTTGGCGCGAATCATGTGCTCACGGGCTTGGGCATCGCCCTTCTTGATCTTGGCCGCCAGTTCGTTCTCCTGCTCGATTGTGAGCAGGTCAACTTCAGCCATTTCGCGAAGGTATCGTTGGAGAGCGTCCTCGGTCCCTTGCCATGCTGGGCGCGGCTCGGGTGCGCTGATCTCTGTAATAGCGGGGGCGAGGCGGTTTACGGGTTCTTCGGGCAGGTGCCGGGCCGGGGTTCTCGAGCTTTTTGCTGGGCTCTTGGAGGCCTTGTTGCGTCGGCTTGACTTAGATGTTCTTCGCATAACGGTCCAATTCGCGTTCACTTTTAATAAGAACTATTCTAATTCCATTGCCGTGTCAACAACTTTTTTAGAATTATTATTAGGACGATTCTAAGCGGAAATCCCACTGGAATATACCTTTCGCTGCCCCGCCCAGGCAACACCCTCAGATTCCCAAGCCAAACCCGGGATTCCCCCGCGCCACAGCCGCCCAATCCCCAAGTCCGCAAGATAAGCGATCGACGCCACCGGATAAGGGGACAGACACGTTGTTTGGGCATAACAAGCCGGTGAAAGTTCGGGCGCAGGATTTGCATGGTCCAAGCGGGTCGTAGGGTCGGTCGTCATGTTGATGCGGCCGAGGACGGTCGCGCTCCCGACGCCGTTGCTTTTTCCACCGCGTGCAGGAGCGCGGCGATTCTTCGCCGCACCCAACCGGTGTATGTTCGGTGGCCCGACTTGCGGGATCGAAACTGGTCGCATGACCGGTCATCGGGCTGATGGGGAATACGGGATATGGGGACAGACACGTTGTCTGGGCATAGAAACAAAGCGGCAGCAAGCTGCCGCACTCCAAACGCTTCGCGCCTACCAACGCCCACTGCATCCGCGGCCGCCACAGTCCCACCTTCAGGCGGCTTTGAAACGAGCATTCATCGAGCAGTAACGCCTCTGAACGTTGCACGTTGAGCGTTGTAGCTTGAAGGTTCTCAAACAATTAACCGTCGGGAAACGTGCATGATGCGGGCTTTCAGCCCTTATTGATACTGATCTTGCGC
>JAAYVR010000201.1 GCA_012517065.1 Verrucomicrobiota bacterium
AACTCGCTTCCGGCTGGTGGTTAGCCTTTGCCGGGTGGGATTGGTTACCCACAGAGTTCCGTTTGAGAGTTTTGTGCCTTTTAAGCACGCCCCTCTCACTGGGCTTTTCATGACGCGATATGGGGACAGACACGTTGTTTGGGCATAGAAAGAAAGCGGCAGCAAGCTGCCGCACTCAAAGCGCTTCGCGCCTAACAACGCCCACCGCATCCGAGGCAGCGCGTGAGAAACCATCGGGATTAGCGGCACGATCCAATGGCACCGTATGGGGACAGACACGTAGTACGTAGTTGGTTTGCAGCGCCGCAGGCCGCCCCTTGGCCCAGGCTGGTATGGGGCCCGGCCTTCGGCCCTCGAGTTACTTGTCCATAAGGACCAACGGTCTGGAACACAGTCAGGGGTGTTCATAGGTGAAACAATCAACTACGCTGCCGTGCAAAATGCGGTTGTCTTGGTCGGTCATCGAAGCGCCAACGGCGCGGTCCATACCAGCGTGGGAGCGAAGCCCCACGACAAGGGATGACGGTATGGGGACAGGCAACGGTGTTTGGGCATAGAGACAAAGCGGCAGCAAGCTGCCGCACTCCAAATGCTTCGCGCCTACCAACGCCCACTGCATCCGCGGCAGCGCCTGAGAAACCATTGGGATCAGCGCGCTCTTCCTTGCGACTCCGTTGCCGTGAAAGTCACCCTGATCACCCCCCCCCACCGGACGCAGCACTGCCACAGTGACTCCTAACGGCCGCGGGCCCACCTCCGCCCGATCCTCAGAGCAACCCATCGCTGTCAGAGTTCCGAGTTTACGCGGAAACCTGAGAACTGTCTGTCAAAGCTCGGGCGAGCCAAGAACCGAGCATACCGCCGTTCAGAAACCTTGCATGAAGCACGGCGGGCGCTCCGCGCACACCACAAATAACGTGCCTGTCCCCATATCGGCATGACGCCAAGAACAATGTGTCTGTCCCCGTATCGGCAGCAAGAAGGCGGCGCGGTCTGAACTGGCCAAGCACGGGGTCCAATGGATGAACAGCCTTGGCAATGTGTAAAATGATATGACAGACATGTCTAAAAATCATAAGATTTGTGCTTGACATGATTTGATTCTGTCCTAATATAGGCCACGTTGTTAATTGACATTGTTTGGAAATTTGTCACAGAGAATGAATGGTTATGGGGTCAGCGGTTCGGGAAGGGCAAGGGTAAAGCTCAGTCTGAGCGCGGTAAAAAGGGCATCAATGAAGCCCCGAGCCGAAATGGGCAATGGAAAACCGCAAAACTAACAACGAGAGAATCAGAGAGTATGCGAACAAATAGTAACCTTCTCGTGGACCGGGCCGGCGCGTTGAGCCGATTGGTCGTAATGCCGTTATTGTCACTGATGGTGCTCTTTGGCACCCGGAGCATGGCCCAGTCGGAGTTGGAGACAATCTGCCACTCCGTAAGAATTGAGCCTGCGCGGCTCAATTGGGTCGCTCAACTGGAGATTCCCCAGTTCGATCCTGCATTGGGCACACTTGAAAGCGTCTCAGTTGAAGTGGATGCATCAATTGTCACCGACTTCCAAGCGGAGAATGTCAACAACTGGGGTGACGAGGGGGCGTATGCACCCGTGACAGCATCAATCAATACCACGGTCTGTCTGCAACTCGACGGGACAGTGTTGGCCACGGCGCAGCCCAGCATTCAACGCCAAGAGAACATTGCAGCAAGGTACGACGGGGTGTTTGATTTCGGCGGTGCCTCGGGCATTTCTGCAATTGGGATTACTGCTTCGGATACAGGGACCCGGACTCTTACTGCTGCAAGCGGGGATGACCTGAGCGCGTTTGTCGGGAACGGCGCGGTGCCAATGACACTTTCCGCCCAGGGCTATTCCAAGGTGAAAGGTTCGGGGAACTTGGTCATCTCGATAAGCACCGTCGCGGGCGGGAGTGTCAAAGTCTGCTATTCCTACAGGAGAACACCTCCGGGCGGTGGCTTTTGCGTGTTTGTGGAAGGCCAGGCGGTGTGCGATGGCGAGTCTGGCATCCTGACTGCCCAAGTGATAGCCCAAGCCACGGGAACACAGAGCACAGAGTTCTACTACACCTGGTACGACTCGAACGGTAACCTCGTCACAGATGAGAACGGCCAGCCTGTGAACACTCACTCGATTCAAGTTGATCAGCCCGGGGCTTACACTGTTGAAGTGTGGGATGGCAATGGGGGCCGGGCCACAGCCACAGGGGAATTTACAGTTTGGCCTACGCCTGAGCCTGAGCTCGCGCTGCCGAGTCCATTACCACAAGCTGGCCAACAAAGTACTCTCGCACCAATCAACATCGACCCCAATGCGACATACGAATGGACAATCAACGCCACGGGACCCGGCTGGGCAATAGTCGATGGCCAGAACATGCCGATAGTAACCTACAAAGCGGGCTCGAGTTGCACAGCGGTGTTCACTTTGAAAGTGAAATATCCAAGCGGTTGTTCCAAAGAGGCGTCTATCCGATTCGGCCTCCAGAAGGGCGAAGGGTGCACTATTGGTTTCTGGCGAAACAAGAACGGGATGCGCTTGATCACTGAAGAGGACTTTGCCGATTTGAACACGCTTGGTTTGTTGAGCAGGGCTTATGATCTAAACAAACTCCACCTGAGGAATGCAAACGGGACAAACCGTGATTTCAGTTCATCCAGCCTTCTTACCTACAACAAGGGCGTGCTGGGAAACTGGTTCACCTACGCAAACTCGGTTAACATGGCTTACATGCTTTCCGCGCAGCTCGCAGCGTTCACACTCAATGTGCGGCACGGTTTCTACACGCCAGAAACGATGATCCCCGTCACGATCAATGGTGCGACGTACCTCTACGCGGCTGCTGACTTGATAGAGGAAGTCAACAAGTTGCTGGCCGACCAAAACGATGTCAACGGTGATGGCAGAGAAGACGGTGGGTATGTGCCCAAAGGACATCCCAACCGCGCTCTGTTTGAGGCCTATTCGAAGGCGCTCGATGCCGCGAACAACAATTGCCGCAGGTGACCCGCACCTCTGGCTCTAAACCGGAAATCTCACCGGAATGAAGCTTTGCGTGTCTTGGGCGGGTTAGGTGCGAAAAGCTCGTCGTGGCGCGTCAAGACAAGGTCAGCGCTTTTTCCGCGACGTCATGGGGTCTGAGCCTGGGGCACCGCCTCACGTAGGTGGGCTAAATCAGCGACAGCAAGGGCTCAAGGCCCGCGCTGATCCACAGTTTCGGCACAGTTTCGGAGGCAGGAGTTTCAGTGTTCCAAGGTGTGCAAATTCAAGTTTTAAACCACGAAAAACGGGGAATACGCCAAAGGTTTTGAATAGGCCGGGCTTTTAGCACTTGGGTTGTGGAAGGCAAAGCGCTTTCCCGCGTAAACGCGGAACTCTAATGGCGTTAGGTTGTCCCGTGCATCGGGCGAAGACGCGCCCGCGGCGGGTCAGGTTCCCGCCTTTAGGCGGCTTCGAAACGAGCATTTATCAACCAGTTATGCCGTTGAACGTTGTATGTTATGCGTTGTACGTTGTGCGTTCCCGAACAGACAACCCAAATGATCACTTCATAAGAAGTTTCAACGTACAACATTCAACTCGCAACGCTCAGCGCTCGGTTTTTGCGGATTGGCGCGTTCGCCACCACCCCGCAAAACCCAGCAGCCCCAAACCCGAAACCAAACCAACCACCGACGGCTCAGGCACCGGTGTGTAAGTGTAGATTACGGTGAGGCTTGCCCTTGCGCCAGTACTCACCGCGGCATAATAGGACCCGCCGATGATTGCATAGTCGGCTGCAGCACTTACAGGAATGTCTACAACACCAGGGCCTGTGAAAGTAGAAAACGATCCTTCCGGAATAACGGTGGTCTTTGAATCATAGAACGGCCCACTTTGCCAAGTCTGAATCTCATTGGCCTCCAAGGTTATGCTGCCACCATCACTGGTCGTAAGCGTAATCGGGGCCGAATTAGGTACACTGAGGAGTAGAGTGCAGGCGTGGCTATACCCAAATTGACTTTGACCACCACTGTTGTTCTGCAAATAGTATTGCACGATAACATCCCCACTGAATTGCAAACTGATACTGCTCAGCGTACCCCAAGCAGGGTTGAACTGCTGAACAGAAAACTTGGCGTCCCAATTTGTTGGCTCGTATTCAGTCTCGCTGGGAATATGATACGTGAATGAATAAATCGCTCCAACAGCTTGGACAACAGGGAGCAGGGAAAGAGCACACACCGCCTTCGTCTTCCAGTATCGCTTCATTTTTAGCATGTCGTGATAGCGCTTCGCTGTTTTTCGGAGTCAGACCGCACGGCACCTGCCCTCAAAGCAGTTGCAAGACATGCCTCTTATTTCATGAACTGATCGAAATGTCAAGATATTTTTACACTGCCGGATTAATCAGTCAATTTTGTCAAACATTCTGACTTCGGACATTCCGGCGAGGAGCTGGCTCCAGTATGTCTCTGATCGCTCGAATCAGCATGTCCGTTTCAGTTTCACTGCCGATGCTAATGCGCAGGTAATCCCGCGTCTCAGGCAGGTCGAACCAACGCACTAAGATGTTGCGCTCCCGCAGGCGCTGCAGCCAGTCCGCTGCACTGAACCTCGGCGGTTTTGTGAACAGGAAGTTGGTTGCGCTCGGACATACTTCGAAGCCCATCTGGATCAGCGCTTCGCGCAGCCGATCCCGGGTTTTAACGATTCGCCGAAAATTGGCGCGATAATACCCGAGATCATCCAGCGTGGCCAAAGCGGCCACCTGACCGAGGCCGTTGACGTTGTAACTGTCCTTGATTTTGAGAAGCGCACCAATCAGTTCCGGATGTCCAACCATGTATCCGACTCTTTGGAAGCATAATGAGTAAGCCTTCGAGAACGTGCGGGAGACGAGAACGTTGGGATGCCTCAAAGCCAGTTCGAGAGCGTTTTCAGGGGCGAAATCCACGTAGGTTTCGTCGAGGACGACCACACCCTTGATTCTTGCGCACAAAGCCTCGAGTTCGGTCGTTGAATATCCCCTGCCGGTTGGCGCGTTGGGTGTGGTTATGAACGTCAAAGCCGCGTTCCAATTCCAGCGTTTGCTGTGATCGAGCGCGCCCAGGTTTGGCAAACCGAAATCCGAAGCGAGCGGGACCGGGTTTCGC
This sequence comes from Verrucomicrobiota bacterium, assembly GCA_012517065.1. Lineage (GTDB taxonomy): Bacteria > Verrucomicrobiota > Verrucomicrobiia > Limisphaerales > J093 > JAAYVR01. The sequence goes on from JAAYVR010000201.1 coordinate 5,155, forward strand.
CGCGCGCCGTGAATGTCGGCCAGGACCGGGTAGAGCGAATAACTCGGCACGAAATATTGAACCAGTGACCGTGCAACGGTCCTTCGATCCGTATTGCTTGTCGAGTTTGTGCTGTGCGGTGCGGGGCCGGGCAGCGGTTCAACGAAAGCGCGCGTTGCAAGGGCAAGCAATTCATCAGACCCGTTCCCAACAATGATGTTTTCGGCGCTGCAGCCGTGAAACCTGGCGAGCTCGCGCCGCAACGGTTCCGCTGTCGGGTTCGGGTACAAGCGCAATCGCCCATCGACGGCGGCCTTGATTGCTTTCAAAACCTTTGGTGATGGCGGATACGGGTTCTCGTTTGTATTGAGCTTGATGAATCCGGCTGTTTTGGGCTGTTCGCCGGGAACGTATGCTTTGAGCCTGCGCACCAGTGGCCGAATAAGCGCACTCGGCCCAGCCGACTTTCTTTTCAATTTCATGCTGATGTTCTGCAATAGAGAGCTACTAGTTGGCACTTTGCTTAAAGATTGAATGCATCCGGAGGCTCTACGGGGTGGCAGCCTTTGATGCCTCATCCCCGTGAGCCGGTTCGAGTGAAACGTGCTTTTGCCGATTCCGCATGTGCTTCAAGCCCTTCAACGCCGGCAAGGACCTTGAGCGGGTGCAAAGATCTGGCAAGCGCAGCTCGATTATACTCGACAATGCTTGTTCTGCGTTGGAACTGGTCGGCGGCAAGACCGCCGAAACTGCGTCCCGCTCCTCCTGTCGGCAATGTGTGGCTCGGACCCGCAAGGTAATCGCCAACTGCTGTCGGCGACCACGGGCCAATGAAAACTGCGCCAGCGGTCAAAATCCGCTCTGCAAGACGGCGGCTGTTCTTGGCAATGATCTGGCAGTGTTCCGGGGCGAGAGTGTTTGCCACTTCAATGCCACCGTCCATGTCACGAACCTGAACGAGCCACGCACCGCGGCCAAGGGCTTCCTTGATATACTCGCGCCTCGAGAGCGACGGCAGTCGTTGTTCGATCTCGCGCTGCACGGCGTTTATGAGCCGTGCTGAAGGCGTTACCAGCCAAACGCGTTCGTGGCCGGACCCGTGTTCCCCTTGTGCGAGCATGTCTGCGGCGATGTGGGCAGGTTTCGCCGAGTCATCTGCCAACACCAAGAGTTCGCTCGGACCAGGCAACAAATCGATCGAGACGTGGCCAAACAACAATCTCTTGGCCATGACAACGTACGCGTTGCCTGGACCGAAGATTTTTTGCACCGGCTTGATTGTCTCTGTTCCCAAGGCCATGGCTGCGATTGCCTGGGCGCCGCCGACGCGATAAACCTCGGTGGCGCCTGCTATTCTTGCCGCCACGAGAACCGCAGGTTCAATTGAACCATCCGGCCCGCACGGCGTGCACATCACGATCTGCCGGCATCCCGCCACTCGACCAAGAACAACCGTCATCAGCACCGTTGACACCAGCGGCGCTGTCCCGCCCGGTACATACACACCAACCCGATCGAAAGGATCGTACCTTTCGCCGACAATCGCGCCCTGCGCGTTGCGGATGGTCCAGCTCTTTCGCAGAGACCGTTTGCTGAACCTTGCGATGTTCTTGGAAGCAAACCGCATTGCTTCCCGGAGTTCTTTGCCGACCTTTACGGATGCATTGAAAAACTCGGCGGCTGTGACCGCGAGCTGGTCTGCAGTCAATCTAGCCCCGTCGAATTTTTCGGTAAACTCGAGCAGTGCAGCGTCCCCCTTCTCACGGACTGCTTGGATAACATCGAGCGTGCGTTGTTCGATGACCGGATCAAACAAGCTCGTCTGCCGGCTCGTTGATTCGATCTGCGCGCCAAAGTCAGGGTCGGTATAACGAAGAATCTTCACGCCGATATTGTTGACCGGCCCATGGTGAAAGTCAAAGCCGGTGAAACTGCCAGCCCGGAAATGTCACCGGAATGAAGCTCTTGATGTCTTGGGCAACGTGCCGAGGCAACTGAACTGGTGTATTGCCCGCCACAAGCCACACCTGCGGCGCATCGGAGCCGCACCTTAAGGCGAAACACTTTCATCTGATTCATTTTAACCTTGGACAGTATTTGTCCAATCCCCTGTGCGACACTTGTTCTTGATGAAACTCATGATTGGCAGAATCGTCAGAAAACAAGAACAGGAATTGCAGCTCGAGTTGCCATTGAACAACCCGGCTCTTCCGCATGCACGTCCGATGCGGACGAACAGAATTGCCAGGGCACGCTGGTGGTTCAGGGCGATGCATCGGGCAATTGAAGAAGCATTCGAATGGACATCGCCTGTGCAAGAGGGGCCTGAACAGGGGCGCCTTGCTTTATCGCCTGAGTTGTCCGAGCCAGTTCCGTGGAGTTACAGTTCGTCGAACAGCCGCTGAAGTTCGGCGTCGGTGTTGTAGAAATGCGGCGAAACACGCACGTAGGATTGCCCCGACCGGTCTGATCGGAGTGAAGTGACGATGCCGCGGTTTGCAAGCCGACCGTGCAACGTGCGCGAGTCAACGCCCGGTCGATAAAAGCTCAGAATGCCCGCTGTATTGGCGGGGGGAGCAGCAGCATGGAGCACACGGTACGCGCGTGACTGCAATTCGGCTGCGATTCTTTCACGTTGTCTGCGGAGCTCCGCTGTGACGTTTTCGATCCCAACATCGAGCAACAGTTCAAGGGCGGCTTTGAGGCCGACCAAGCCAAGCAGGTTGGCAGAGCCGGCCTCGTAACGTCTTGCGCCGGTCTGCAAAACGATGCGGTCCTGCGCAACAAAGTTCGGGCATAGCACATTGTTCCATCCGAGGAGACTCGGTTGCAGAATCTCCTGGAGTTCCTTGCGAACATACAGAATACCGGCACCGCACGGTCCCAGCATCCACTTGTGAGCGTCTGCAGCGAGGAAATCGACATCGCGCCCCGAGACCGGGCAAGCGCCGAGCGTTTGGATGCCGTCCATGCAAAACCAGATGCCACGTTCTCTGAGAGCGCGGCCAATTGTGGCGTGATCGATTCGCCACCCAGACACAAAATGGCAGGAGGCAAGCGAAACCAATCTGGTCCGGTTATCGACCTGGTTTAGGACAGTGTCAGGCTCGATCCGGCCCAGTTCCGCAGTTTTGAGCGAGCGCACTTCGACACCACGCTGTGCAAGTGCCATCCATGGATAGACATTGCTCGGGTAATCGTCGAAATAGATCAAGATGTTGTCGCCCGGCCTCAGTGGAAGCCCGTTGGCGACCAAGCCGAGGGCGACGGATGTCGGCCCGACGAGGGCGATTTCGTCGGGCTGAACGCCAAGGAGACGCCCTGCGAGCGCACGCGTATTGGGAATTAACTCTTCCGGCGCGAAATCCTCCTGATCCCCATGCACACACAAAGAAGCATATTCAGCAATGGCGTCGCTTACCTGTCGCGGGACAGGACAAACACCAGCGTGAGCGAAATATGCGCACCGGCGGGCGACCGGGAATTGACGTCGGCGGAGGCGTTCGTTCGACTGAATCTCAGTTATGTTCATTTGGCATCGCGGTAAGAAGTTGCACTGGGAGTGCCTTTGAAATTAGCAGGGTGAGTGCTCGAGCCATGCTTTCATGCCGCAACTTTCGCGTCATTGGCCCAGAATGGGCTGATAGTAGTTTGTCCAAAACCCAATGATTTGAACTGCGAGAACAATGACGATTATCAGGTAAATCACACGCGGTGTCCACTCGGCCAGAGCCTTCATCTTCCTGGCAGCGTCATCCTGGTAATACTCGAAGAGGCGTTTCAAAGCGTCGTCAAGGGTCCCACTGATTTCGCCAGTAGCATACAAGTTTGTGAACATGGGCGGGAACTCGCCTCGTTTCCTGAGCAAATCTGAAGGTGTTTCACCCGCTTGCAACCGCGTGGGAAAACTGCGCACGGCGCGTTCGATGGCAGGAGACGCACTGGCCTCGGCAGCGATTGACCATGCTTCGCTGATCGGGACACCGGCATTCAACAGTGCGTCAAGGGCTCTTGCAAGTCTCGCAAGTGCGAGGTGACGCCGCGCCTTCCCGAGAATCGGGACGTAATGCAGCAGTCTCTCGATGACGGCTCTCCATGTTGCACCACGACGGCTTTGGCACGCCCAAGTAATTACAAAAAAGACCAGATAAAACGGCGCCAAAACACCCAATGTTTGAGCCAGAAACTGTTTCAGGCTGCCGCCGAGGAAGAACGTCGGAAACGCGCCAAGGAAAATCGCGGCATGGACAATGAAAAGTGGCAGGGCAAGGTCCGATAGTACCTGGCGCGCCATTTGAGCCCTGTCACTGTAATACGCTGCGAGAAGCTTGCAGGACGTGTCAAGGCGCCCGCTGAGTTCGCCGGATTTGAGGAGAGCAAGGTCAAACGACGGCAGCCATTTCCCGAGGCGGGCCATTGCTTCGGTGAACGTGTATCCCTTGCGCAAGCTTTCCAGAGCGCGTTGAGTTGGTAAGCGCAAAAACCCGGCAGGAGGCGAACTCTGAATCTGGTCCAGCGCTTGGACAAGTGTCATGCCTGCGGTGAGCATTGTGCCGAGTTGATGATAATATTCCGCCAGCCGCGACAAATGGCCCGGCGTAACAATCAGTGGCATGGCACATCCCGGCCCGGTTTGGGTTTCAAGCCGGCGTTAAAATTCGCTCGAGGCTCGATTGCAGATCGCTTTTTCCTTTGAGCCCGACGATCACATCCTGCACTTCGCCGTCTTTGAACAGAACCATGGTTGGGACAGCGCTGATCCGGTATTCCCGCGCCAATTCGGGCTGTTCATCAACATTAACGGTCGCGAACTTCACCTGGCCTTCGTATTCAAGCGCAAGGTCCTCGATCAGCGGCCTCAGCATCAGACACGGCTTGCACCAATCGGCCCAAAAACTGACCATCACAGGAACACAACACTGGAGCGCCTCGGAGGCGAAAGTATCATTTGTAAGCTCGACGATATTCCTCACAGCCATAAGCAAACACCTCTTTGTGATCCCCACGTGCTCAGGGCTGCTATCGAGCCCCTGATCCTAACCCAGAGTCTATATCCGAGCCGCTGGTTCGCCCTGCTAAAACATCCCGTTTATCAGAAAAACACGAACCAACGCCAATGCACTCAGCAACGCAGCGGCAATCGCGAGCGCGCTTTCAAGCACCCCCACCGAAGCCGCCGGCGCCGCGGGCCTTGCCGGAGCTGGTCGCGGAGCAGCAGCAGCAGCAGGCGCAGCGGCAGGCGCGGGCCGTGCGGCACCCGCAGCAGCAGGTGGCGGTGGAGGAGGAGCAGCAGCAGCCGGAGGAGGAACAGGGGCCGCAGCCGGAGCAGGCGGCCGCTGGGATGCCCCCGCCGGTGTTGGAATCTTAATCGTAGGTGCGGTTGTCGGTTTGGCGGGCAAACTGATTCGCACCGTCTCTTTCTTCGGCTGAACTTTTGCGGGTTCAGGCGGTTTCGGCGGTTCAGCGCCAGCAGGCGCGTTTGGAATATTCTCAGCCATACCTTTGCGTTGGAAGCAACCTATGCACGCATCACCAGCATGTCAACCAATAATCAACATTTAAAAAACGGAAACAGTCGAAATCAGATTGTGCACGCCCTCGCGGGAAACCAGGCACGAGAGACAACGGGCGTCAGTCCGTCATGCGCTTGATTTCGCACGGAATCTGCTGTAGGGGATGCACGTGCCGACACTGAGTCAGTACATCTGCCGTAGCTCCTGGCTGGGATTGTCCTTGTGCCTATGCATCTGCTGTCCGGGCGCGCCGGTCATAACCGAATTCATGGCTGCCAACGATTCTGTCTTGGCAGACGAAGACAGCGAATTCTCCGATTGGATCGAGATACACAACCCTGACAGCGCTGACTTGTCCCTCGAGGGATTTCATCTTACCGATGACGCGTCGAACCTGACGAAGTGGACCTTCCCCGACCTCACATTGAAAGCCGGGGAATACTTGATCGTTTTCGCCTCCGGTAAGAACCGCACAAATGTCGCCGGCCGCCTGCATACTAATTTCCGACTGGAAGCGGACGGCGAGTACATTGCCCTCGTAGCGTCCGATGGGAAAACAATTCTGACAGAGTGTGCGCCGTTCTATCCCCCGCAGTTTGAAAACCAATCTTATGGCGTGACAGGGCCGTCCTCTTCGCCGAGCTGGAGTTACTTCTCCGTTCCAACGCCAGGCGCGCCAAACGGAACCGGCACACGCGCCGGTCCAATCATTCAAGTGCTTGATAAAAACCCACCGCAACCCGTGACCGGACCGCTCATTGTTTCCGCCCGCGTTACGCCCGTAAACAGTCCAGTTGCGTCTGTCCGGCTTTATTTTCGGCGGATGTTCGGGGTGGAATTGAGCACGCCCATGGCCGACGATGGCAAGGGGTCAGACGTGCAGGCAGGGGACGGGATCTGGACAGCCGTCATTCCGGCGTCGGCATTTGCTCCGGGTGAGATGACGCGCTGGCGGCTTGTTGCCACCGACAGCACCGGCACCACAACAAAAGAGCCAGCTTACCGTGACCCGCTGGATTCAGAGCAATACTTCGGCACAGTCGCGCATGACGATCGAATAAAGACATTGCTGCCAGTGTTCCATTGGTTTACCAGCAATCCGAGTGGTGCAGACACCACCACCGGGTCCCGAGGGTGTGTATATTACGACGGCGAGTTCTACGACAATGTGCTCGTTACAGTTCACGGACAGTCGTCTCTCGGTTTCCCGAAAAAGAGCTACAACATCGATTTCAATCGTACACACCGGTTTCGATGGAACAACGACGCGCCGCGAGTGGCAGATATCGACCTGCTTAGCAACTGGGCGGACAAATCGAAAGTACGCCATGTCCTTGCTTACGAGGTCATGCGTCTCTCGGGTGTGCCAGCGCACTTTGCGTTCACCGTGCGCGTCCAGCAAAACGGAATCTTCTTCAGCACCGCAGATTTCGTCGAAGACGCCGACGAGATATACCTCGAACGCGCGGGACTCAACAAGGAGGGCGCACTTTACAAGGTCTATGACAACCTCCTCAACAAGGACTCCGGCGACACCGGAACCAAGGGCGTTGAAAAAAAGACGCGCAAGTTCGAGAACAATAGTGATCTCCAAGCGCTGATCAACGGCCTGGACCTCACTGGTGATGCCCTGCGCAAATACATTTACGACAACATCGATATTCCGCGGTGCGTCAATTTGCTGGCCGCCAACTCCGTCATCCGCAACATCGATATGCACAGCAAAAATTGGTATGCGTACCGCGACACAGGCAAAACCGGCGAGTGGGCAATCCTGCCGTGGGACCTCGATCTTTCCTTCGGGCGCGTTTGGAACACACAGAACACCTATTTCGACAATGGACTTTACACAGATGGTTTTGTGGTGACGGGAACGGCAATCCGGCTCGTCGCACATCTGTTCGCTGATTCAAACATACGGTCAATGATCATGCGCCGCATTCGGACGCTGACTGATCAGTTTCTGCAACCGCCCCCCGCCCCTGGCACGCCCGAGACGACTCTGTACCTCGAGAGACGTTTGAACGAGCAATTGGCTCTGATCGATCCGCCGGCCATCGTCCCATCCGACGCTCAACTGGACTTCGAGAAATGGGGCTCATGGTTGCATGGAGGCAAGATCGTCAGCTACACAAACACAAGCCCGGACGTCGAGACCATGGCCGAGGCAATCCAACGATTCAAGACAGAGTATTTACCCGCCCGCCGCAAGTACATCTACAATACCCAAATCGTTGGGCGCGGCGGTGAAATCCCACTTCCACAATCGGGCGGTGGCCCCGGCACAAACTTCACCGCCCTGGTCGTGACCGGCGCCCCGGCAAAAGCTCTCGTCCCCACCAACGGCGCTTTGGAGCTGAGGTGGACAGGTGACCCGGCGTTCGAACCGTTCAACACGACAGGATGGTTGACCGGAACAACCGGCGTCGGCTACGAACGCGCCAGTGGCTATCAATCGTTGATCGGCCTAAATATCGACAATTTGATGCGCAGTAACAACAGCGCATACATCCGAATTGAATTCAATGTGCCCGACCCGACCGCATTTGAAATCCTTGAGCTGAGGATGAAATGCGACGATGGGTTTGTTGCCTTTTTGAACGGGGTTGTGATCGCGTCATGGAACGCACCGGAATCACCGAAGTGGAATTCGGCAGCCCTCGTATCGCGCGAGGCTAATGTAAACGCATTCATGGTTTTCGATGTCTCCGACAAAAAATCTTATCTGCGCCAGGGACGTAACATCCTCGCAATCCAGGGCCTCAACGACAGCATAACCAGCAGTGACATGCTCATTGTTCCGGAGTTGCACGGGGGCAAACTCGTCCCGCCTAGCAACAACCAGCCAAAAATCGAGTTTGGCAGGATCGAATTCAGCCCCGCCTCAGGCAATCAGGACGAAGAATTCATCCAGCTCACCAACCCAAATTCAATCGCGGTTGATATTTCCAACTGGCGCATCGCAGGCGGAGTCGAACATACATTCCTGCCAGGAACAGTCCTGCCGCCCAACGGATCAATCTACCTTTGCCCCAATGCCGCTGCATTTCGAGCAAGACGCGCCTCGCCCAAGGGCGGAGAGGGGCTTTTTGTGCAGGGCGGCTACAAGGGACATCTTTCGAACCTTGGAGAAACACTGTATTTGATCGATTCAGATGGCGCCACCAACAATGTGACGGCATACGAGGGCCAACCGTCTGACGTCCAACGTTACCTCGTGATCAGCGAATTCATGTATCACCCGGCAGGCGATGGGCTGGCCGAGTTCATCGAGTTGCTTAACATCAGCCGATCCGTCACGTTGGATTTGAGAGGCGTAAGGTTTACCGCTGGCGTGGAATTCGATTTCACCAACAGCACAATCACTTCATTGCCTCCGGGCGGGCGCGTCCTGGTGGTGCGCGACCTGTCCGCGTTCAGCGCCGTTTACGGAACAAACCTCCCCGTTGCGGGAGTTTTCGCCAACGGCACCGCACTCAGCAACAGCGGCGAGCTGATCAAACTCGAAGATGCCGACAACAACACCATCAGAGAGTTTGCATATGACGATCAGCCGCCATGGCCAACATCCGCCGATGCAGGCCACAGCCTCGTTTTGATCGCTCCGGAATCCAATCCAGACCATGCTCTGCCTCAAAATTGGCGCGCTAGTGATCTCCCAGGTGGCAACCCAGGCTGGCCCGACGCGCCGGGGTTCCCAAGAAACCCGCTCGGCGACACCAACGGTAACGGTGAGCCCGATCTACTCGATTACGCGCTGGGCAATGATTTGGGACTTCCGCCTGTCAAAACAGGATTGACCCCGGAACCCGAATCCCCTGACGGCACAGTTTCGCTGCAGTTAATCTACCCCGTAAACCCGGCCGCTGAGAATGTTCAAGTTGGCGTCTCTTTCTCGACCGACCTGATCACCTGGCAGGACGCTACAGACGAACTCGAACTGCTATCGAGGCGACCTATCGGAGATGGCAGAGATTTGACCGTGTGGCGTTTGAAACCGTCGCTATTTCAACAACCGATGATATTCCTGCGACTGCGGGCTATTGTCTGTTCTTCACAAGCTGCCTCATCCGGCGATTGAATGCGTCCACGAATGCCTTGTCAGCCGTCGAAACTGTTAGCATGGGATCGCTTCCCGATTGCGGCCATGTCCATATCTCGAACAGACCGTTTGTCCTGCCGGTAAACTCTGCCTTGTCTGAACTGGACAACTCAAGCAGTCGGTAGCGACCTTGTTGAAACCAAACTGTCGCCTGCAATCCTCCAGCGTAACTTGCCCAAGTCTCCATGCTCATCTGAGTGCACATCCTGTAAAAGTAAAACTGGCTACTGACACCGAGCGCCACAGACAACGCGACGGTCAGAATGATGACGCAGCCCAATTCACGTTTTCGCGCTTTTACCTTTAACCAAAACACTGAAAACGGATTCGGCACTGTCGGCGCTTCCTGGATGTCCATGCGGACTCGACGGACAGATACCGCAGCCAATAGTGCAAAAAGCACAGCGCTCCCACCCCCACAAAACCACTGAACCGATCTCCCAGAGTAGAGGAGTATAGCACCGGCCGGGCCCAGCGAGAAAAGAATTGCGAAAACCGCGCCATAAGCGAGTGCAGATTCATACCATCGCGAGTTGCCTTTTCGAAACCAATAGTAAGAACCGCCAGCGAGGCCAAACGAGAGCAAGTAAAGGGGAATCAGGAAAAGATCGGTGAAGGACTTATCATGTTCCACGCCGACCAGGATGGCAATTCTCCATGCAAAAAGGCCCAACACAAGCAAGACCACAGCAGTGAAGCTCCACCCCAGAAACCCCCAAGAGAATCTTGAAAAGGGTGCCCTCATAAATTCGTTGAAATCATCAGTACGAATAAACCACGAGCTTCCCGTCTTATCAAGCTGCGATCAAAGCTCCGAAGTTAGCACCCATGACAAGATCGCTTGTGCTTTGAGCTTCAGTCATGAAGACCGTTGCTATCGTGCAAAAAGGGGGGGCGAAGTCCTTTGCGAATCGCGAATCAAGACGGAAAAACCACTTTCGGTGTACGTTTACTCTCCACACACGCAAAGTGGCGGAGTGCGCACCTACCTGATGTGAAAAGCGGCGCGAACGTGTAGGAAAACCGCCGGTTTGAAAACGCCTGCTGTCCTGGCCGGTGTGAGGATTGTCGGCGCCCGCCAAACATTGTGTCTGTCACTCTATTTGCTCCGCCAACACCAAGAACTCTCCAACCGCACCCCACGGCCCATAGAAACTCCACTCATGACGCCACAATGCCCGCCCAGCCCGCTCCAACCCGGCCGCCACAATATCGTGTCTGTCACTCTATTTGTTCCGCCCCCACCAAAACCCCCGCCAACCCCTCACAACAGTCCTCGGAAACTTCAGATATGAACCGACAATGCCTATTCAGCCAGCACGAACACCCTTCCCACTGCCGATCTCACCCTGATCACCAAACCGACCAAACCGGCAATGACATAACGTGAAAACACTTCCCCATCGCCGATCACCTTCACCAAGCCTTCGGCATCCCACAACTCCGATCTCTGAAAACGTCCCTGCCCCCTTTTCCTCGACTTACTCCTCCCAGCCCTTACTCGATCGCTCTCACCTTCAAGTCACGCAACACATAGACCTCTCCCAACAACATCCC
>JAAYVR010000202.1 GCA_012517065.1 Verrucomicrobiota bacterium
AACTCGCTTCCGGCTGGTGGTTAGCCTTTGCCGGGTGGGATTGGTTACCCACAGAGTTCCGTTTGAGAGTTTTGTGCCTTTTAAGCACGCCCCTCTCACTGGGCTTTTCATGACGCGATATGGGGACAGACACGCTGTTTGTGCATAGAAACAAAACGGCAGCAAGCTGCCGCACTCCAAGCGCTTCGCGCCTACCAACGCCCACTGGATCCGCGGCAGTGCGTGAGAAACCATTTGGATCAGCGGCGAGATCGAATGGGGCCGTCTGGGGACAGACACGGAGTTGGGTCGGAGAGCCGCAGGCCGTCCCTTGGGGCAGGCGCAAAGCGCTGGGGTACCACAATCAGGAGCACAAAGGACCAGAAAGCTTTCAGTTTTCCGCGTAAACGCCGAGCTCTAACGACGATGGGTTGCTCTGCACCTTGGGCGATGCCGCGCCCAGTGTCGGCGGAGTCCCGCCTTCAGGTGAGAGAGTTTCATGTTGTTGGAAGTTTCTGACAGCGCCACGTGCAGTGGGGACCTGATGAAGATGCTTTTACCAGCGACGGAGTCGGAGCAGATATTTCGCAGCCCGGCGCGGCAGACTGGCCCAGTGGGCGCTGGAGCCGCGGCACGGCCCGTGGGGCAACTTTGGTTACGGCTACGCCGGGCTGGGAAATACACAGGCTAAACAGTCCTGCGAAGCCTTGGGAATTCGGTTAGGCGGATGTTAGTGCAACCGTACGGGATAAGCTCTAGTTCTTCGGTTTGCTCGCGCGAATCCTGTGGTTCCGGTGGGACTTCGTCGGCCCAACCGTGAGACAACTTCCATGACGGCAGCCTGCGGCCTTTGACTTTGGCAACGATGCCTGCGCCATCGGGTGAAAACGGTTTGTCGCCGATTGGTCTTTCTTGGAAACTCACGCTCGATTCCGGCTTTGACTCATCCACCAACAAGCCGTAGTTCCATGGCGTCGTGGGGCGAACTTCAAAATCGCCGTGCGGCAGCTCGCGATGCGGTTTGTCGGTGTTGACGCGCATCCAGTTCTCGCCCAGCTTGAGCGAGTAAACCAGCGGTCCGCGTTCGATGGCCAGGGCGCCATTGTATCTTGTCGTGGCAACGGCTTGCATTGGAAAGCGGATGGCGATTTCTTCGTTGCCTTTCCATTGCCGGTCTATCCAATGGAAAGACCCGGGCTTGGCCGGTTTTTGGGCAGCCCCGGCCACAGCGACGGTTGCGTCTGCGGCCCATGCAGGTATCCGAAGTGCCATCGGAAAACGCACCGGCCGGTCCACTGAAATGCTCAGACGCAGTGTTTCGCGGAACGGATACTCGGTATCGAGCGCAACGCGCACCCGCACGCCTTTTACGTCGAATTCGGCAGAACTGGGCGCGTATGCAACCACTGCGATTCCGCCGTCTGCGGTTTGCATCCAAAGATGAGCGGCGAACTTGGGCCAGCCCTGGTGCATGTTCGAGGTGCAACAGCCGTAGTTTGGCTCGAGACCGAATATGTTTGATTCGGGGCCGTTTGTGCTCCACATGTGGTCAGGGTTTATCGTGCACTGGACTTGGTTGACCTGTTGATCGTATTGGTGCGACCACATGTCGGGGGCGAAAGTCGCCGGGAGAGCGTTGAACGCCACGCGCTCGAGCCGGTCACCAAACGCGGCGATGCCGGTTATCGAGACAAGGTGTTCGAGGGAATACATCGCTTCAACAACAGCGCAGAGTTCGGTGCCCTGGACCGGGTTCTTGCCAGCCAGGCATTCGTCGCCGGTGAACATGCCGGTCACCTGGCCGTGGTAACGGTCCAGAATCTGCAGCATACGGGCGGGGAAATCGGCCTGGGCCTGGTTTCCTGTCAGTCGAAATGCCAGTGCATAGGCTTTCAGGGCCATGCCGGTGTTAACGACATGTTTGTCCCATCGCCACAACCCGCGGCGCGGGGTTGGCTGGGTGACATCCTCCCCGGCATAGAATCTCATGTAATCAAAGCCCTGTTCGCAAAACTTCCGGCCAAGGTCGAGCAACCACTTTTCGCCGCTCTTCTCATACGCGTAATAGACGGCTACCAACCCCTCGAACCAACGGAACTTGCCCCAGCCAAAAAGGGGTGTTCGGTCCAGAGCCTCATTTACTGCTCTTAGGTTCCTGAGGACGGCTTCGAGAACTTTCGAGTCGCCGGTTGCTTCGTGGTATTGGACCAGCACCTTGTTCACGAGAAGGATGGCCCACAGATCATATGATCTGGCGCGGGCATCGGCAGGGTAAGGCGCGTACCAACCGTCGGGCCGTTGATTTGCAACGATGTATTCGATGTGTCGGCCGACCTTGGCCTTGAGTTTCTCATCGCCAAGTACCCACGCCAACGGAACCACGCCATCAAGCCAATAGGGCGCGCGTTCCCAGCCCTCGGCTTTTCCGCCGAACCACTGACTTTGGCCAACATCAGGCCAGAATTCATCCAAGTGGCCGCTTAGGCCGTCAGCTTGAATTCTAAGCTGACGCTGCAGCCAGCCTTGCGGCTGGATGGAACCGAGCGGCAGCGGCCGAAATACGGGTTCCGTCAGCCCGGAAGTTGAAATGCGTCGAGACGCGTTGCGAGCTGATGATGGCGGGGCTGCGCTTGTTGTGGCGATTGAGGTGATCGCAGCAGTTGCGGTTGCAGTGGTGAGCTTCGCCAAGAAATGTCGGCGGCGGATTTTTGAACTTGTCGATTCAGTTTTCATTGTTTGCCCGCTGAACTGTTAACGGCCTGATCGTGGCACACCGGTCGATTAAGCCCAAGTTTTCGATCAGTGTGTTTGGGACATGCTAACAACGGTGCCCGGCACAGTCGAGTTCACTGTTGGCATCATCAAACCGCGCATGAGGTAGGGCGAGCCGTCCGTGACGTACCGGGTGTGATGTCTTTCTGCCCTGATTCCGGCTCGCGCTGGGCAACTGATTACTGGTTGGAGCGCCCGGTCAGACACAGTTGGACCTTATGGTCTGAACGCACACGCGTCTCGGTGGGGGTGATATCTGTTCTCCACCAATTTCCGCGGCCGTCAGGTTTGTTCTGTCTTTTCCTGCTTTTTGATGAACGGTGCGAACAGATCGATTGGCACGGGCAGGAGGGTTGTTGTGTTGTGCTCGCTGGCGATTTCACGCATGGTGCATGTATGGGGACAGGCACGTAGTTTACGCCGCCCGCCGGTTAACGTTGGGGCGCTGGATTTCCGGGTCAGAGAGAGGCGTAAGGCTTGCGCTTCGCTGCAAGCAGGGGTAAAGCTTTCGCGATGTCGGCGGAATTCATGCCCGCGTTGAAAGAGACCACCGCTGCACAGCAGCGGCTAGCAACCATTGCAAACACAACCTGATGAGAACAAGACTCGCAACCCTGATGCTGGTTTCTGTGTTTGTCACCCAGTTAGGTACTGCACAGACGAACGAACCAGTGGTCGAGGATTTCAAGCCATCCTCGCTGAATCAGCCTGGCAAACAGTATCCTCAAGTCAATTCCGAGCGACGTGTCCGCGCTCGCGTTGTGGCGCCCCAAGCACAGAGCGTTACCCTCGATTTCCTCGGCGGCGCGAAGTACCCCATGACCAAGGGAGACGACGGCGCCTGGGTGGTCGTCACGCGGCCACAGGATGAAGGCTTCCACTACTATCAGCTTGTGATTGACGGCGCGGGGGTGCCCGACCCAGGCACCCTTTATTTCTACGGCGGCAGCAGGTGGGGAAGCGGCGTCGAGGTCCCCGCCAAGGACCAGGACTTCTATGCCCTGAAAAACGTGCCTCACGGCCAGTTGCGTCAGGTGCTGTACCACTCGAAAAGCGCCGACGCGGTCCTCCGCTGTTTTGTTTACACGCCGCCCGATTACGACAAGGACCTGACCGCGCGCTATCCGGTGTTGTATCTGCAACACGGCGGCGGTGAGGATGAAACCGGCTGGGGCAGCCAGGGCAAAGTCGGTTTGATCATGGACAACCTGATCGCCCGGGGCAAAGCCAAGCCATTCATCATTGTGATGGCCAACAGCTATGTACCGGGCAGTTCCTACACTTTTGGTGGCAGGCCAGCTTCGACCAACCAACCCAGCGCAGGCGCCACCGCGGGCGGAACGAACACTGCGCTCTCTCGCGGGGCGCTCGGTCCCGGTGGACGCCGCTTTGACTTCAGTGCATTCCAGCGCGTCCTGGTTGAAGACCTGATTCCCTTCATTGACGCCAACTTCCGCACGCTGGCCGATCAGCCCAATCGTGCCATGGCAGGTCTCTCGATGGGCGGGATGCAGACCAAGACGATCACGCTGGCGAACCTGGACAAGTTCTCCCACATCGGCATTTTCAGCGGCGGCAGTATCGCACCGTCGGATATATCAGATATGGACGCCTTCAAGCAGAAGGTCAGGGTTGTCTTTGTCAGTTACGGCAGCCGTGAGCTTGGCGGGGGTCCCAGAGGCGGACGCGGTGGCTTTGGCGGGGACCCGAGGGCAAATACCGAGGCACTCAAAGCCGCGGGTGTAAACAGCTACTTCTATGTTTCTCCCGACACGGGCCACGAGTGGCAATCGTGGCGGCGGAGCCTCCATGCGTTCGCACAGCTCCTGTTCCAAGAGCACCCTGTGGGGTTTTCATCATCGCACGAGATGGCTGGAATTACTTTGGCGGCAAACGTGCCGGTCGCCACCCCCGCACCTCCACAAGCCTCCGCAGCCGATGTGACCGGCACTTGGAAATCCGATTTCGACTCGCAGATCGGCCACCAGTACTACACCTTCACCTTCAAGCAGGACGGGACGAAGTTGACCGGAAAAGCACACTCGAAATTCGGCGATCGCGAGCGCGAAGCCGAGCTGAAGGAAGGCAAGGTGGAAGGCGATACAATCTCGTTCATCGAGTTGTTCAGCTTCATGGACAACGAAATCCGCATCTCCTACACGGGCAAGCTCTCGCCCAACGGCAACGAAATCAAGTTCACGCGCGAAGTTGGCGAGTTCGCTCGCGAGGAAATCGTAGCCAAACGTGAGCAAAGCGCGCCAGCTGCAAGGGCTATCCGAATTAAGGCTGGCAAATTTGCGCCGGTCAAAGATGCCGATGGCAATGTGTGGCTCGCGGACCAAGGCTTCGACGGTGGACAGACTATCGAGCGGCCCGACATCCAGATTGCCAATACCAGGTCGCCCGACCTCTACCGCGCCGAGCGCTACAGCATGGACTCCTTTTCATGGCCGGTGCCCAACGGGAAATACATCGTGAAACTGCACTTTGCGGAAACGTTCGAGGGCATCACCGGGCCGGGAGAACGGGTGTTTTCTTTCAACGTCCAGGGACGCGAGTTCAAGGACTTCGATCCGTGGGTGAAGGCTGGCGGGCCGTATCGGGCCTATGTGGAAACGGTCCCTGTCGAAGTCACCGACGGCAGAATCAAGGTGACCTTCACGCCCAAGGTCGAGAACCCTCAAATCTGTGCAATTGAAATTATCCCGCAAACCGTGGCCGGTGGCAGTGACGACACGCACACCGGCGACGCAAACGTGCCTCCCAATCCTGCCGGGGCCGACACTGCGGCGGCGAAGCCAGCCGGCCCCGCCACCCTGCGAATCGACGCGGGCAAAGTCACCGGCAAGGTGAGCCCCATGCTCTACGGCCTGATGACTGAGGAGATCAACTTCGCCTACGAGGGCGGCATCTATGGGGAACTCATTCGCAACCGGTCGTTCAAGGCCGATGCAGTGGTTCCGCGTGTCACGCCAGAGAATTATGAGGTCGGGAAATACCTTCCCGTCACCTTCCCCGCCGACACCCGGCCACGATTTTGGACCGCCGTTGGCGGCGCCTCGATGGTCCTCGACACGAACAGCCCGCTTAACGAGTTCCTAAACGTTAGCCTCAAGCTCGATGCTTCCTCAGCCTCCGCCACGGCTCCGGCCGGAGTGGCCAACGGTGGATATTGGGGAATTCCCGTCAAGCCGCAGACGACCTACCGCGTGTCATTGTTCGCAAAGGCCGCCCCGGGGTTCACCGGCCCACTAACCGTCAGCCTCGAAAGCGCAGATGGCAAGACCACGTTCGCCAGCGCAGAAATCTCGGGTCTGACGACGGAGTGGAAGAAATTCGAGACAAGGCTGAAGACTGAGAACGTTTTGCCCTCAAAAGACAACGTGTTCAAACTCACGACGCGAACCCCGGCAACTTTGTGGCTTCAGAATGTGTCTCTCTTCCCGCCCACGTACAAGAATCGCGAAAACGGCAACCGCATTGATCTTATGGAACTGCTTGCTGCCATGAAACCGAGGTTCCTCCGGTTCCCCGGCGGCAATTATCTCGAAGGCAACGCCTTCAATCAGCGCTTCAATTGGAAGGAAACAATCGGGCCGGTCGAGCGGCGTCCCGGCCATCCCAGCCCTTGGGGCTACTGGTCCACCGACGGCCTTGGTCTGCTCGAATTTGCCCACTGGTGCGAGGACTTGGATATGGAACCGGTGCTCGGCGTTTTTGCCGGCTACTGTCTTGGCCGCGGCGGGGTGATTCCTGCCGGCCCGCAACTTGAACCTTACGTCCAAGAGGCGCTCGAGGAGATCGAGTATCTCATCGGCGACGCCAACACCACACAATGGGGCGCCCGACGCGCCCAAGACGGGCACCCTGCACCTTTCAAGCTGACGTATGTCGAGATTGGAAACGAAGACTGGTTTGACCGCAGCGGAAGTTACGATGGCCGCTTTGCTCAATTCTACGACGCTATCAAGAAAAAGTATCCGCACCTAAAGGTCATCTCGTCTGTTGGCTACGAGCAGCCCCAGAATCTGTGGGTCAAGAGTCGCACGCCCGACCTGGTGGACGAACACTACTACCGCAACTTCGAGGAAATGCTGGCTCAGTCCTTTAAGTACGACACCTATTCGCGCACGAACCCGACCAAGATCTTCTGCGGTGAATGGGCCACGCGCGTCGGATCCCCCACACCGAACATGGCCGGAGCGCTGGGGGACGCAGCCTGGATGACCTGCATGGAACGGAACTCGGACATCGTGCTCATGCACTGTTACGCCCCGCTCTTTGTCAACGTCAGCCAGCTCACCGGACCGGGCCGCTCGATGCAATGGAGCTCGGACCTGATCGGCTACGACGCCCTGACCAGCTACGGCTCGCCATCGTATTACGCACAAGTGCTGTTCAGCGCCATGGTCGGCGATGAAATTCTGGCAACTGATGCACAGGACGTCCCGACGCGCTCCTGGCAACGGCGTGGCCGCGGCGGCGAACCTCTGGCCACCCAGCAGATTCGCGATCTCTTCTTCAGCGCAACCCGTGACAGCCGGAGCGGCGTGATCTACCTGAAGGTCGTGAACGCGGCCGACTCGGTGCGACAGGTCAAAATCCAGATCAGCGGCGCCGAGCAAATCGGTCCCGAGGGCGAACTGATTTCGCTGGCCGGCAGCGACCTGAATGACTCCAATTCAATCGAACAACCCGGAAAAATCGTCCCACGCACGGCGATGGTGGACGGCATAAGCGCCGTTTTCACACGCGAGTTTCCGCCCTATTCCATCTCCGTTTTGAAATTGAGTTCGAGACCGCCCCGGACCTGAAGCTGCTCTGGCCCGGAAATCTCACCGGAATTAAACTTCGGGTGTCTTGGTCTTGTCAGGCGGTGAGATTTCCGGGCCAAAATATGCCCATGCGTTCAGTCCGGTGACACTCCCGGGCTAAACTGCTTTGCCCCGTCCGATAATCCACTCTGACACATCGCCCCACGTGCGCGGAGGACGGGCAGCATCAAACGGCGACGCCCCATATTCACGCTCGATTGCCACCATGATCTCTGCCAAATCAAGCGAATCGATCCTGAGTTTCGGGTCCAACAACCGCAGCCCAGGATCAACATTATCGAGTGTGCCCCCGTTTCGCCTGTGCACGGCAAGCACCAAGCGTTCCAAACCCGAATCAATCGTCCCGCTGTTCATTGCAAAACTGCCTCGATTCCACAAACCTTGGGTGCCCTTCTACAAGCCCAAGCCGAACCACCGCTGGCGAGATAGTGCGGCCGGCAGAGGTTGTGACCAATATGCCGACCAAGGCAACACCATTGTTCGGATTGGATCGCAATGTTTTCAACCACGAAATGGGCGGAACACAGCCAGATCATCGAACAGTGATGATGCTTGGTTTCATGAAACTGTACCGCCTAAAGGCGGGACTCTAACGCACCTCGGGTTCGACATCGCCAAAATCGCGGAACAAGCCGCGAACCTCCCCGTAACCTCAATCGTGTCTTGACCGCACGCGGTCTCCACAGTTTCAATCTCCTCGACATGTCAATGGATCCCGAGCATGGCCAACCGGCCACGGACACTGATGCACAAAGCCCACCCGGTGTCATAAGCCGTGAACACCGCCGACACAAACATCGGCTCAAACAGCGTACACCGCATGCATATCGGGTCTGTGAACGGTTCACAGAAATCCTCGTTTACGCCATGGTCATATTCTCGCCATGGGCGTTCGGCTCGACCCAGCCGTGGGCGGTCTGGGTCATGAACATCGCCGGATACGCCCTTGGCCTGATGCTTGCAGTCAAATGGATTGTCCGTCGCATCGGCCATTACACACCACCCAAATGGGGCGACGGCGCCAAGCCACGTTGGACGACCCGGGCATTGGCAGTGCTCACCGTGCTGCTTCTCGGCTGGTGCCTCATCAGCGCACTCAACGCCCGCGCGACAATTGATTTCCAGACCATGGAATTCAACTACCGCGACTCCTACATTTCCTGGCTGCCGCACAGTTACCATGCGCCGGCGTCATGGTTCGAGTTCTGGAAGTATCTCGGCCTTGCCTGCACTTTCTGGGCTGTGCGCGATTGGTTGCTCGGTCAAACCCGCCGCGAACGCGCACACCAAAACCACGAAGAACGCGATAACGAAGATGCCTTCGCCGACCTTCCCCCCGAACCCGGCGCTTATGTGCCGACCCGGCTTCGCCGGCTGCTGTGGTTAATTTGTTTGAACGGCGTTTTACTGGCTGCCGAAGGGATTTTTCAGCGGCTCGATGGAACAAGCAAACTGCTCTGGCTGATCGAGCCCACGGTTAACAAAACGAGCGACAGCCAGTTTGGCCCGTATGCGTATCGAAGCAACGCCGCCCAATACCTGAACCTCGTTTGGCCGGTTTGCCTCGGCCTGTTCTGGATACTTAGACACGAAGCCCGCCGATCCATCCCACGCGCCCGCCGAGTCGGCAGCAGTCCCCACCTTATTCTCTTGCCCTGTGCAGCCCTGATTGCTGCTGCGCCGTTCTTGTCGATGAGCAGAGGCGGGGTATTGATCACCGCCGCCACTGCGCCCATTGCCATCACGATTCTCTACCTTGCGGCCCGACGGCATCGGGCACATTGGTCTTGGATGGTGCCTGTGGGGGCAGGCGCGGTGCTCGCTGCTCTCGCCGCTGCCGCATGGCCAATCATCAAACCCCGCTTGTACGCACCGCGCACGGCCTGGCCAATCAGCCCCCTTCTCACTTTGCAACAGTTCACCCTCAGATGCGCATTTCACGTCCCGCCCGACACAAGGAAAATCGGCTGGGGCCTCATCGTCGGGCTGAGCCGATCCGAAGATGGCTGGTATCATTCCCCCGCCGATGTTGGATTTGTGATACGACCACGCGGCGCTTTCAACCTCATCTTCTTCGGACCACGCGGCGTTTACCAGGAACTGACATTGATCACCAATGTCATCGAACAATTCCAGGGCCAGACAATCGATGTCGCTCTCGTGCGCGAGGAATTGCCCCGTCTGTACCTGAACGGCGCTCCGGTTCCGTTGCCAGATACATCGCGAATACCTTCAATGGCCACAAATGAAGTCTCAGCAAGTTATCTTCGCATCGAACCGAAAAGTTCCGTGTTCGACACCCCGCCCGCGCTCGTGAGCGTGTGGGAGAGAGCTCTAGATGACGCCGAAATCGCCGCTTTGCACGCCGAGTTCAAGTCAGGACAAATGAAAGTCGCCGACAACTCGCGTTTCACTCGACCCTTGATCGAAATCGACCACAGCGAAATCCGATCCCCGGCGTTGCTGGTCGATCAAATGTCAGGCCGCAGAGAAACATACGCAATAGCCGCAAAGATGCTTCAAGATTTCGTGTGGCTCGGGTCCGGCCCAGGAACGTTCGGCCCGCTCTATGGCCTCTACCGATCAAGCACCTTCGATTACTGGACATGGTGGGCGCACAACGACTGGCTCGAGTTTAGAATCACACTTGGTCGAATTGGCGTTGCCATGGCGCTCCTTGCCTTGGGAATCACCGCACTTTCGCCACTCCAATCTGGCGGGTTATCCCTTCCTCGCGCATTTCCGGCGATGCTGTGGGTTGGCATGCTCGGCTGCCTCGCCCACGCACGTTTCGATTTTCCATTCCAAATCCACTCGATCGCCTTACTTTTCCTGATCCTTGCGTGCCTGTGCTCGATCGTGTCCAGGAGATAGCGTTAGCGAGGGTCCGCCTCAGACCACCCAAGCACGCGGTGCCACAGTGCTCAATGCGTCCTCCACGTATCTGCGTTTCTGGCTGCCAGTAAGGCAGTCACCACGGTGCCGATATGGTGCCAGGCACGTTGTTTGCGCATGAAAACAAAGCGGCAGCAAGCTGCCGCACTCCAAGCGCTTCGCGCCTACCAACGCGCACTGCATCCGCGGCAGCGCGTGAAAAACCGTCGGGATCAGCGGCGAGATCGAATGCCATCCGGGGACAGACACGCAGTTGGCTCGGACCGCCACAGGTCGTCCCTTGGAGCTCGCGAAGTCGCGCCCGCGGCTGTTAGAGTACCGCCTTTAGGCGGCTTTGAACCAAGCACTCATCGAGCAGTATCACCTTTGAACGTTGCGCGTTGAGCGTTGTACGTTGAACGTTCTCGAACAGAAGACCAAACTGTCTGACTAAGCTATCAACACCTTCAACGCTCAACGTACAACGTTCAACTCACAACGTTCAACTGGGCCGCGGATTTGCCAAGCGAGTGGCGTTGTCCACCCGCGGTCGTCAGAGTACCGCCTTTAGGCGGAACGATTCACTGAAACCAAACATGAGCACTTTTCGGCGATCCGGCTGTGTTCCGCGTAAACGCGGGACTCTGGCAGCGACGGGTTGTTCTGCAATCCGGGCGAAGTCGCACCCGCGGCCGCTAGAGTACCGCCTTTAGGCGGCTTTGAACCAAGCACTCATCGAGCAGTATCACCTTTGAACGTTGCGCGTTGAGCGTTGTACGTTGAACGTTCTCGAACAGAAGACCAAACTGTCTGACTAAGCTATCAACACTTTCAACGCTCAACGTACAACGTTCAACTCACAACGTTCAACGGGCCGCGGGTTTGCCAAGCGAGTGGCGTTGTCCACCCGCGGCCGTCAGAGTCCCGCCTTTAGGCGGAACAGTTTCATGAAACAAAACATGAGCACTGTTCGGTCATCCGGCTGTGTTCCGCGTAAACGCGGAACTCTGACAGCGACGGGTCGTTCCGCGCCTCGGGCGAAGTCACGCCCGCGGCCGTTAGAGTACCGCCTTTAGGCGGAACAGTTTCATGGAACCAAACATAAGCACTGTCCGGTCATCTGCCTGTGG
>JAAYVR010000203.1 GCA_012517065.1 Verrucomicrobiota bacterium
CAGAGGGTGCCGTCGCGCTTCAGCGCCACGGTGTGCCACAAGCCCGCCGCCACCGCCGCCCAGTCAGTGGCCGTGCCCACTTGCACGGGACGGGACTTGTCCTCGGTCGTCCCATCCCCCGACTGGCCGTACTGGTTGTCCCCCCACGCCCAGAGGGTGCCGTCGCGCTTCAGCGCCACGGTGTGCCAGTAGCCCGCCGCCACCGCCGCCCAGTCACTGGCCGTGCCCACTTGCACGGGGCGGGACTTGTCCTCCCTCGTCCCATCCCCCAGCTGGCCGTCCTCGTTCAGCCCCCACGCCCAGAGGGTGCCATCCCGCTTCAATGCCAAAGTGTGATACCCACCCGCCGCCACCTGGACAAAGGTCCAGTCCTGCGCATGGGCGGTGCTCACCAGTCCCAGGGCGGCCATCCCCACCAGCCAGGCACGCCAGTATCTCGCCCGGAGCTGCTTGCTGACGCCGCCCACCTGGGAAGGGACACTTGAGTGTTTCTCATCGGCGGTGCGGCCAAAGGGAAGATGCCGGGTTTTCATGGGACTCAACTCGTAGGAATCTGTGTTCTCGCTCTCTTCGCGCAAGTCCATTCTACTCTGTGCGGGTCTGCCCAGTCAAGCGAACAGAGGCACTTGCTGTGTAGCCGCAGGGCTATTTCATCTGCAAGGGCTAGAGTGGTCATGCGGCGCTTCGCACCATAATCCCAAGCTTCCCGGAAGTGTCGGCGCGCCGATCACTGCATAACCGTCGACGCGCCGGCGCCGGTTCTACCGCCATTCCAGCTCCGAGCCGATCAACGGCCGCCCGATGCCCGCAATGCCCATCAGTATCCACCAGTTCCCTCTCGGCCAACACTGTGCCAATGACCCAACGTGGTCGAGCAGAGGAGTCAGAAGTCTGACCATTTGCTCAACACCGGTTTTCGTCCTCCAACTGGGCAAACTCTCAGCCTTGGTCAGGCCTCTGGGTCGGCAAATCTTGTAACGCTGCACGAAATTTTATGAATTAAAGGGTTGTTTTTCTCAAGATGTTTCGAGATGGAAAGCCGGTTGGTTTCAAATTAACACGAGAAAAATGCCGCAGCGCCCCTTGTCAGAAGAAATGGTTTCCGAATGGGGCCAACTGAGGCAATGAATACGTCGTCCAAACAATACACACAACCTCGCTGACCCCGGAACAGCCTGTGGCAACACAGGCTCACAAGCAAGTCAAACCTCCGGAAAGTTGTCCCAACTGCCGCCGCGTTGGTTCCTTGGGAGCGCATGGTTACTACCAACGCTACGTAAGCGGGAACACAAAGAAAGAATTGCTGATTGCTGTTCGGCGGTTCAAGTGTCAAAACTGCACGGTAACAGTCAGTTGTCTGCCCTCCTTTGCCCAGCCATACAAGCTTGTCAACAACGACACAATCACCGAGGGTTTCAACGGCAAACAGACCCCGCTGGTCGAACGGTGGGCTGGACTGATAGCCAGTTACTTGAGGGAGCTTGAAAGCCACTTGGCGGAGTTGGTGCGGCGGGTTGGCAATGCGTTTGGGCCGCTGAAAGTCAACCAATCGGCACAGGATTTCTGGCTGTTGCTGATCCGCCGCCGCAGAGACCATGGCCGGGCCAGTGCCATATGGGGACACACGGGCGCCTGCGGGCGCATTCCGAGTAGCACAAACACTCGCGGCGAAAGGACACCAGCGGCAACACCGCTCTGCTGGCAATCGCCGCCAACCGTTCCGTCAGAACTGCCCCAGGTTTACAACTTCCATCACCTCGTCACCCATCGCTATCCCGTATATCTTCTCCCGGTTGAGCAGCGCGATGACGGAAGCATCCAAATATACGCTCGCCACCGCTGGACAAATAGCCTTGGTCCCCCATTCTGGGAAGAACTCATGCAAGCGCGACAACTTGCTGCGGTATTCGGCTACTTTGTCCGCGTCCAAGTGGCGTTTGACCTCGACGAGAAGCAGTTTTGTCGGACCCACTGCTACCAGGTCCAACTCCATCCACTCACCGCGCCGTATGGGATGCTTGCGCTTGACCCGGATAGCGCATGTCTCCGGTTCTTCGGTTGCGAAAACGGCGCGGGCCAGTCGAAGTCCACAGGGGGCAACCATGTCCTCAATCAATGTCCCCATGCTGTCCGAAAGCTCCGCCAACCGTTTGTTGAAGTCCTTTCGGTCTTTCTCGGCCTGCTGACGGTCTTTCTCGGCCTGCTGCTGCATTTCCAACAACAGGCGGTCGGTGCGCGCATTGCTGGCACGAATTTCAGCGATGTCCTCGTGTATGGCAGCCAGGATCACGGAGGTTCTCTCCATGAAGCGGCTTAGTGCCGTCTCCAGATGCTCAACTCGTTCTTCAGTGACCATGCAGCCTGTAACTTAGAATGCCCAAGTGCAATTACCTTACGGTGTGAATCAGTTCCTTGCAAGCAACTCCTGACAGTCGGCTTCTTCGGCAGTTTCAGTGGAATTGTGGGTCGGAAGTCGCCGCGGAGTTAAGGCGAAATAGCATCAATTCCCACGCTCTTGCTGGATCGTTCGTGCCTCATCCAATCCCCGGTTTAGTGTCTTGCAGCTCTGAAGTCCGCCCGCTGCCCCAACACTGCAGCCCCGTTTGCACACAGCGCGCACCGCAGCGCCTGCTTGAGAAATCCCAAGCACTACTCCACACAACGCGCCCCCAATTGGCAATCGCCTCGAACCAATTCCCCCCTTGGGGAAACCGCAAAGAAACGTACCCGGGACGCCAAGGAGGAGGCTTCAAGTCCTTGCGCGGGCCGGTGGGGCAGGCGCCGAGCTCGCGAGGCGCCTGCGGCCCGCGCCAAACTCCCCCTCACCAGCACGGTACCCGCAACTTCCCAGCTACAAAATACAGCATCGCCAGCAAATTCCTCATCGTCCGATATCCACGCGCCTTCCGCTTCGTAGCCGAAAACAAGCTATTCAACCCCTCCATGTCCCCGTTGACAATGGTCTGCGTCAAGGCGAAGTTTTCGCGTCATGCAACTGGAATTTGAAAGAGTTGGACCCGCCCTCTGGGAAATACCCAAGACGGGCGAAATGCAAGTGCCGGCTCGCATTTATGCCACGGCGGAAATGATGGAATCCATACGCTCCGACCCGGCAGCGCAACAGGCGGCCAACGTTGCGTGTATGCAGGGGATTGTAGGCGCGTCACTGGCGATGCCTGACATTCATTGGGGTTATGGTTTCCCGATCGGCGGTGTGGCCGCTTTTGACGCCAAGGACGGCGTTGTTTCTCCCGGTGGCGTCGGATACGACATCAACTGCGGAGTGCGGTTGATGGCATCAAAACTGACACGGGCCGAGGTGCTGCCCCGTCTGCGGGAGTTGGTGAACCAGTTGTTCCGGGACATACCGACGGGTGTTGGCGCAGAGGGGTCTGTCAGTGTAAACGTCGAGGAGCTTAGGCGGGTGGTTGTTGAAGGGGCTGCATGGGCCGTCAGGAACGGGCTGGGCAGCGAAAGCGACCTCGAGTTCATTGAGGAACGGGGTTGCATTCGCGGAGCCGATCCGGCACATGTATCAGCGCGCGCATGGGAAAGGGGCCGCGAACAACTCGGAACACTCGGCTCTGGGAATCACTTTCTCGAAGTGGGGTACGTTGAAGAGATTTACGACCCCGAGCAAGCAGCGGTGCTCGGGCTCTTCAAGGACCAGGTCACAGTAATAATCCATTGTGGATCGCGCGGGTTCGGTTACCAGATTTGCGATGATTACCTTACTGTGATGGATCGCGCGGCGCGAAAGTATGGGATGAAACTTCCGGATCGGCAGTTGGCTTGTGCGCCCATCCAGTCGCCCGAAGGCCAGGCTTATCTTGGGGCGATGCAATGCGCGATAAACTACGCTTTTGCGAACCGGGAAACCATCGCCCACCACGCGCGGCTCGCGTTTGCCAAAGCGCTGCACACCAGACCGGAAGAAGTTGGACTGAGAACTGTCTATGAGATAGCCCACAACATCGCGAAGTTCGAAACGCACGTTGTAGATGGCAAGGAACGAAGGCTTTGTGTGCACCGAAAAGGAGCGACGCGCGCTTTCCCTGCGGGTCACCCTGAAATCCCCGATCAATACCGGGCAATCGGACAACCAGTTCTTATTCCCGGAGACATGGGGCGGTACTCGTTCGTGCTTACGGGCACGGCGAAGGCGATGGAGGAGACTTTCGGCAGCACTTGCCACGGCGCCGGTCGCATGCTGAGTCGGAACCAGGCCAAACACGCAGCAAAGGGACGCGACGTTATCCGCGAGCTTGAAAACAAAGGCGTTATCGTCAGAGGACAAAGCCGCAAAAGCGTCGATGAAGAGATTCCCGAGGCCTACAAGGATGTCACGGATGTTGTAGAAGCGTGCGAATTAGCCGGCATTTCCCACAAGGTCGCCAAGCTCAGGCCCATGTGCTGCATAAAGGGCTGAGTGAGCGCGGCGTAAGGGCAACCGAATGCGCCGATGAAGTGCGATGGCCGCCCCAGATTTCGCAAAACGGGAGTACGAAACGGCAGTACGAAAACCTGGGTTGTTCTTGGGATTGGCTTGACGGGCGGGGGGCATTTTGTTCTTAATCCATGCGCAAAAGCACTGATCTGAATGAATCTCGCTAATGCTTTTCTCGCGTCGGCCGAAAGGAACCTCGACAAAACGGCCGTTTTTTGGGGCGATGCAACTTTCAGCTACCGGCATTTTCTCAACCAGTCTGCATGGGTTGCCCAGACCCTGACAACCGTGCTTGGGCTCAAACCGGGCGACCGGGTTGGAATATGGCTGAAGAACTGCCCTGAGTTTATTTCGGCTTTGTTTGGCGCGTTGCGTGCCGGGGCAGTGGTTGTGCCGATCAACAACTTTCTTAAACCGGACGAGGTCGCGTATATCCTGCGCGATGGCGACATAGACGTTTTGATCAGCGAAGCAGCGATGGCAGACGGCCATGAGAAACTGGTTCAAGGCCGTCCCTCCCTCCGCATCCTGCTTGTGGATCACTTTGGCAGTGGACCTTTCGAGTCGTCGCCCGTGCCATCTTCAGAGGCTTCCGAGAAGGACCTTTCGATGTTGATATACACCTCTGGAACAACCGGACATCCCAAGGGCGCAATGTTGTCCCACGGCAATCTTCTCCACAACGTTGATAGCTGCCGGCAGGTCTTGGAAGCGGTGCAACTGGATCGATTTGCGCTTGTGTTGCCCATGTTTCACACGTACATGCTGACGGTCTGCGTGTTGCTTCCGCTGCTTGTAGGCGGGTCAATCGTGTTGGTTAAATCGCTTCATCCGCCAAAGCGCATTCTCGAGGAAATGGTCGAGCACGAAGCCACGGTGCTCGTTGGAATTCCGCAACTTTTCAGGACGCTTCTGAGCACGCCGCCGCCGCCGAGGCTGAGTTTGCGGCTTTGCATTAGCGGTGCTGCCCCGTTGCCCGTGGAAACGCTCAAACAATTCGGCGCCCGTTATCCTGTCCCACTGCTGGAAGGGTATGGCCTGAGCGAGGCAAGCCCGGTCGTGTCGATTAATCCGATCCATGGCGTAGTCAAGCCGGGGTCAATAGGCCTTCCCATTCCCGGCGTTGAAGTAACCATTCGCAACGAGGCAGGGGAAGAACTTCCGACGGGTGAGATTGGTGAAATCTGCGTGCGCGGTGGCAACGTGATGATGGGGTATTGGAAGCAAGAAGAAGAAACTGCCCGTGCGCTTCGGGACGGATGGTTGTACACCGGCGACATAGGCCGAATGGATGCGCAGGGATACATTTACGTCACTGACCGCAAGAAAGACATGCTGCTGGTCAACGGAATCAATGTTTATCCGCGCGAGATCGAAGAGGTCATGTATCAATACCCCGGCATTAAAGAAGCCGCGGTGGTCGGGTTCCCGGACCCGCGTCGTGGCGAGCAACCTGTCGGATACATCGCTCTTGCCGACGAAGCCCAGTTTGAAGAAGCGGCTTTCCTGCGTTTTTTGAAAGAACGACTGGCGGATTACAAAGTGCCAAGGCGGATTATTCAGCTCCCTGCACTGCCGAGAAACGCCACCGGCAAAATCCTGAAGACCGCCCTGCGCGCGATGCGGCATTGAGATGTTGCCCGGTGAACGCCCGCGGGAACACCAGGTCGCCAGTTCAATTCCCTCTCAAGCGACTGCCAAAAGCGCGCGCCGAGAACGTGCCAACGTTAATTTTGCTGTTGTCCACCGCGCAATTCATGCTGGACGGGAACTCGCAACTGAGTTGGGATGAATGCCATGCATGCTGATGTTGAGCCAATCGTAAGGCAGTTTTTTGAGGACGACAATTTCGCGCGGCATTGCGGCATCGAGCTTGTATCGGTCGAGCCGGGCAGAGCCGTCGCGCGAATGGCGATCAAGCCCGAACATTTCAACGGTTACAAGATTGTGCAAGGGGGCGCGATATTTACCCTTGCGGATTTGGCGTTTGCAGCCGCGTCGAACTCGCATGGCACGGTCGCTGTTGCGATCAATGTTTCAATTACGTTCATCAAGGCGACCAAGGACGGTGTTTTGCAGGCCGAGGCGCGGGAGGTTGCGCGGAATCCGAAGCTCGGCACTTATGTTGTCGAAGTGCGGGATGAGCACGGCGATTTGGTGGCGCAATTCCAAGGGCTCGTGTATCGCAAGAGCGAGCAAATAGCGGATTGGTATCATCAGCCACGTTGACCATGAGCCTCGCTGATAATCTCAAGGCGCTGCAAGACCGCATGGCCAGCGCCTGCGCACGCGCAGGACGCGACCCCGCTTCCGTTTCCCTTGTTGCCGTAAGCAAGGGGCATCCACCCGAAACCGTGTGTGCGGCGGCTGACCTCGGGATCACTGTGTTTGGCGAAAACCGTGTTCAGGAAGCCAAAGCCAAAATACCGCTGTGCCCAGGCCGTCTGAAATGGCATATGGTGGGGCACCTCCAGACCAATAAGGTGCGCGATGCGCTCACCCTGTTCGATATGATTCACAGCGTTGACAGTCTTCACCTTGCCACGGAGATCAACAAGGCCGCTGAACGTTCGAGCCGGTTTGTTCCAGTTTTGCTCGAGGTGAATGTTGCGGGGGAATCGACCAAATACGGTTACAACCCGGATACGCTGCTGGCTGAGCTGCCCATGTTGAACGCGTTGCCGCGGCTCGAAATCCGCGGCTTGATGACAATGGCGCCGTGGACTCCTGACCCTGAGCGTGTCCGGCCTGTGTTCAGGCGCCTGCGTGAGTTGAAAGAAAAATGCGAGGAAATCCTTGGAGCGCCAATGGAACATCTGAGCATGGGAATGAGCGGCGATTTCGAGGTTGCGATAGAGGAGGGGGCCACAATGGTCCGCATAGGCACAGCTCTGTTTGGCGAGCGCCCCAAAAAGGACTGAGATTCACCTTCGAGAGACCACTCGCGCTTGGACAAATCCCAACGGCGACCTGCATTGAAACTCCCGGTCGTTATATTGTCATTCATATTTGAGAAGATTCGCAGCCTGCCAGTTTGGCCAATTCCTCCGTATCTCCTTCTTTTGCAGCCAGTAAGGCGGTCCCAACAGCACAATCTTTTGGGGCGAGTCAGAATAGGGTGACAGGCTCGTTGTTTGGGTTTTGCCACCTGATTGCGGCGTGGCCCGCAAATCGTCCCTCGTTTCAATCCTGGGTTCCCGAAGTCTGTGGAGGTACCCCTCGGATGCTGATATGGGGACAGACACGTTGTTTGGCCATAGAAACAAAGCGGCAGCAAGCTGCCGCACTCCAAACGCTTCGCGGCTACCAACGCGCACCGCATCCGCGGCAGCGCGTGAGGAACCATTGGGATCAGCGGCCAGATTTAATGGGGCGATATGGGGACAGGCACGTTGTTTGGGCATACCGGCCGATGAATGTTCTGACGCCGCATTTGCGGGATCGAAGCGGGTCATATGGTCGGTCGTCACGTTGATGCGGCCGAGGACGGTCGCGCTCCCGACGCCGTTGCTGTTTCCACCGC
>JAAYVR010000204.1 GCA_012517065.1 Verrucomicrobiota bacterium
CAGGCACGTTGTTTGGGCGTAGAAATAAAGCGGCAGCAAGCTGCCGCACTCCAAACGCTTCGCGCCTGCCAACGCCCAGTGCATCCGCGGCAGCGCGTGAGAAACCATTGGGATTAGCGGCGAGATCGAATGAGGCCATATGGGGACAGACACGTAGTTGGCTGGGAGCGGCGCGGGTCGCCCCTTGGCGCAGGCGCAAAGCGCTGACGTACCATAAGCAGGACAAATACACTTTCACTTTTCCGCGTAAACGTGGAGTTCTCACAGCGATCGGTGGCTCTGCGCCTCAGGCGATTCCGCGCCCACGGCCGTTAGAGTCCCGCCTTTAGGCGGAACAGTTTCATGAACCTGAGCATGAGCACTGTTCAGTGAACTGCCTGTGTTCCGCGTAAACGCGGAACTCTAACGGCGATAGGTTTTTGCGTGCATCGGGCGAAGCCACGCCCACGGCTGTCAGAGTCCCGCCTTTAGGCGGAAGAGTTACATTTGGTTGGGAGTTAGTCTCGCAGCGGTGCATCCAGTGTGGGTTTGATCAGGGTGGTTTTCCCAGCGACGGAGTCGCAGGGCATGTTTCCCGGTCCGGCGTGGTTGAAGGTCCGGGGGGGCAAGAGCCGGGGGGGGGTGCCCGTCAGGCGCCTTTGGTTCAGGCGACGCCGGGCTGGGAAACATGTCATGCGTCGGGATGTGCGGGTTGGAACTGGGAGGTTACAAGAACTCCTGGGCGAATCGCTTGGCTGGAGAAGCGTTACTCCCAACGGAGAAACGAATCACCCGGATCGCGCGGAAGGTTCGCACTCAGGGGCCTTTGGAGGCGGTGGTCTCTTCGATGATTGTAATCAGCCGATCGACCCCCGCGTTTTGGATTATTTGGCGGCCTCCACCGACCCACTGGACTTCGATGCGATCGATCCTGTCACGCGGTCCCAGCCCGAAATGCAAACGTGACCCGAAGTGACTCTGGTAACTCCGCCCGCTGTGGACTTCATCGACCAACTTCAGATCGCCTGATACAACTGTTACGCGGGCACCTACACCGTCGCGGTTGGTTTTCACCCCGCGGAGCTGGACTTGGAGCCAGTGGTTACCCGGCGCGGAATCGTTTCGAAGAATTGTTGGTTCGCGTCGAGAGTTCAAAATCACGATGTCAATGTCACCGTCGTTGTCGAGGTCGTCAAAAGCGGCGCCGCGGCTACTCAATTTTACCGCCAGGCCGTCGCCGCAGCGATCCGACACGTTTACGAACCGGCCGTTGCCGAGGTTCATCTGAACAATGTTCCGGGCGTGGTAGGTCGTGGTTGTGTCGAACAGCTCGACGTTATCGTGCAGGTGCCCTGCGGCGATGAACAGGTCCCTGTCACCGTCGTTGTCGAGATCGACGATTGCACATCCCCACGTGACGAACGGGAGCGTGCCTTCACCTGCGCCTGTTCGAGCTGTGACGTCCTCGAACAGTCCTTTGCCCAGGTTTCGGAACAGAGTGGCGGTTTCCTGCTGGTAGGAAGTGGCAAACAAGTCGAGCCAGCCGTCGTTGTCGTAATCACCGCAATCGATGCCCATCGTGCCGTGAGCTTTGCCGTTAAAGTTGTAGGCAATACCGCTAAACAAGCCGACCTCTTCAAATCGGCCTTTGCCATCGTTGAGAAACAGGAAATCACCTGTTTCGTCGTTGCCGACGACGATGTCGGTGTCGCCGTCTCCGTCAAGATCGCCGCAGACTATTCCCATGCCAGCGCCCTTGTGCGCGCCAATGCCGGACTCTTCACTGACATCGGTGAAAGTGCCGTCGCCGTTGTTGCGATAAAGCCGGTTTGGGGTTGTGGGATAGTCGAGGGGCCCGACATAGGCCGGGTAACCGTTGAAACGAGCGACGTGATGTCTTTCGTACGTGAAGTCGATGTAGTGGGATACGAACAGGTCAAGGTCGCCGTCGCCGTCCATGTCGAGGAAACAAGCGCCTGCCCCGACATGGTTTGTGTCTGACACACCTGCTTGGCGGGTTACGTCGGCGAAAGTGCCATCGCCTTTGTTTCGGAACAGGAGGTTGGTGCCGAAGTTGTTCAGGTAAACATCGGGGTGGCCATCGTTGTCGTAATCGCCCACGGCCACGCCCAAACCGTAACACGTAACCGCAAGGCCAGATTCGCGTGTGACGTCGGTGAACTTCCAATTACCTTCGTTGCGGTAAAGGCGAGGGGTTGGCGGGACATCGCACCTGGTGCCGCGTAGTGGCGCGCCGTTCAGGAAAAAGATGTCGATCAAACCGTCACCGTTGTAGTCGAAGGTCGCCATGCCGGCGCAGACCGTTTCGA
The DNA here is from genome assembly GCA_012517065.1 of Verrucomicrobiota bacterium. Taxonomy (GTDB): domain Bacteria; phylum Verrucomicrobiota; class Verrucomicrobiia; order Limisphaerales; family J093; genus JAAYVR01. The sequence continues at coordinate 2,310 of JAAYVR010000204.1, forward strand.
CAATATAACGTTCGCCCGAACTGCCGTCTGTGTGCACGAAATCTATCCCGGTCTGTTTGGTGACATCCGTCAAACGGATCGCGCAAGGCGGCGCATCGGCGGCAGCCAATTGCAGAACGATGCCCGTGGCGGCGGCTAAGACAAGGCTGGATTTGAAAAGGGCGTTCATCTCACGGCTGCCGTTGAAGGCGCGAACGCCATCCCTGCAATTGCTGATTTCCCGGATCGAGCTCACAGGCCTTCTCGATTGCCGCGACTGCTCCTTGCAGGTCGCCATTTCTTGCGCATGCCTGGCTGAGGACATAGTAGTTGACCGGCGACGGTGAAAGCTCGACTGCGCGCCGTGCAAGCCGCAACGCTTCTGACAACTGGATGTCACCCTGCAGATACAATTGTGCCAGCGCGAAATACCCTTCGGGGCGGCCGGGTGCCAGTTCAATCACTTTCTTGAACGCAGACTCGGCTTCGGCGCGCTGTCTCAGCCGCGCCTGAAGGTTTCCAACAGCGAGGTAATGAAACGCGTTTCGCGGTTCTGCCCGGACCATTTCCTGAGCGAAACGCAACGCTTCCTGATTTTGTTGGCGCTGTTGCAAGAGCATGATGAGCTGGAACCGGCAGCCAGTGTTGTCGGGGTCAACTTCGGCCGCGCGCAGGAACAGCTCTTCAGCTTTCCGAGGCTGGCCGCGGAGAAGATAGACGCGGCCGATCTCGGTGTGTGTTCGGGCGAAACTACGGCGTGTGATCGCGAGCGGATCGAATTCTGTGCGGGCTTGCCTGCCCGCGGCATCGTCCTGCGATTTCAACGCTTCGAACTTTTTTCGGCATTCATCGGCTTTGACCCTGTCGCCGAGCCTGGCACAGACCATTGCCAACCCGTAATACGCTTCAGCGAGATCGGGGTTGAGCCGGACTGCGGATTCGTAGTCCTTTTTGGCGTCTTCAAGTTTTCCGAGTTGCTGGTTTGCCATCCCGCGCAGGCGATGTGCAAGAGGTGCATCGATCTTTGCTTCATCGAGAACCCGGACGCACTCTTCCATTGTTCCTTTGAGGAACAAGGCATGAGCAAGGCGATAATGCGCTTCCTGTCTCCGCGGATTCAGGCGGATCGATTCGCGGAGGAATGAGATGGCTTTGTCGTAGTCTTCCCGCAGAAGATATGTGTATCCGAGATTGTAAAGTGCGTCGGCGCGATCGTACAAACGCGTAGCGCCAAACTCTGGCTTGATCATTTCCTCCCAATACCTAATGGCGGATGCTGTGTCGCCCTGTTCGTGGCTGACGTAGCCCGTGACATAAACGGCGTCCGGATCGCGTGGAAACGCCTCAAATAGCTCGCGAGCGGCCCTCAGTTGTTCTTCGCGCAGTGCGCGGTCTTTCTGCGCCGCTTCACCGGAAAGGGGTGTTGAAGTTATGTCTGAACGGCTGCGTGTGGCCGTGCCACGAATGGCCGCAGGCGATTCGACGTCCGGATTACCAAAGGGCAGGGATCTGTCCTCAGCGCAAAAGGCGGTCAGGACCGACGACAACAGACCCGCAAACACCGCAACGCCATATTGGCGTTTTCGGCGTTTACCGGCCGGTTGTTCGGGCTTGGCAGACTCTCCATTGTCTGGCCTGTTGGCCCTGTAATCCGAAGGCCGCCAGCCCACCCACTTGTGAAACGCCCTCGAGAAGACGAACGGGTCTTGGTAGCCGACCGCTTTCGCTATTGCTTCGACTTTTTCATTGGTTGACACCAAGAGGTCAGCCGCACGCCGCATTCGCAGGTAGATGACCTGGCGCATCGGGCTCCGGCCAACTTCAATGTGGCAAAGACGTCTGAGGTGCTCGATGCTGTATCCTGCTTCACTTGCCAGCCGTTTCAAGGTCCAGTTCTCGCCGAGTTGTGCGGTCACTCTTTGCCAAAGCTCGCGCAGGCGCAGGTCACCGTTTGCCGGCCTTGCAAAGCGGAGCACGTATTCATTGATCAGCTCGGTCCACCGCTGCAGCAATGCAGGTGCCGCCGCGCTTCGACATTCATGGATCAACCCCAGAATCGCCGAGTGCAAAGGCACGTGATCGTAGCGCGCCAAAACAGGCGAAGCAGCATCGGAGATTGGCCTCTGGCCGGGTGGTTGGACGTAACAGACCCAACAGAATTGCCATTTTTCCCCCCGAACAGCGCTGAAGGCGTTATGTATATGCGGTGGAAGCAAACACGCCATCCCAGCCCGGCAATCTCTCCAGCAACCATCGATTAGAACGCGACCGCACCCGCCGTAACAGGCCATGAAATAGGTGCTGGTCTGTTTGCTCCGAACGATCTCGTACGGAGCCGCTGCTTCCATTATCCCGACATGCGCTATATGGTACTGGTTGAGCGCTGGGCAGACCGGAAACGACGCTATCCACGGACGATCATCAACATCGGCGGCTTTGACGCCCCACATCCGCGTCCCCACGCCGTGAACACTTACGTCCTTATCGAGTTGTGCGTTTGCCAACATGCGCTGCAATCGACGCTCGAAGGTTATCGAACAAGGCGCATCGCATGCGAGCAATATTTGGCAGTGCCGCGCATTCATTCAACAGCTCCGCAATCTCAGGTTCGAAGTGTCTTGTCCGGAGGCAAACATCCCCAGACGAAACGAGGCGATTTCACGCTAATCGTCCCCAATTAGCACGAGAGCGAGATTTGCCCTGGATTTTTACGTCGCTTGCTAAAGCAAGGTGGAATTCCTCGTGAGGAATGGATCGGCAAGTAGCAGGTTGTCGATTCGAATGTTGCGCTGGTCTGCGGGGGCTGCCGATATGGGGACAGGCACATTGTTTGAGGCGTCATAGCGATATGGGGACAGGCACGTTGTTTTGTACGTCACGCCGATCTGGTTCCAAGCGCGTTGGTTGTGGATGCCCAGCCGGTCAAAGATCGGGCGTCGGATTTGCGTGATTGAAGCAGGTGCACGATCGGGCATCGGGTTGATGCGGCCGAGGACGGCCGCGCTCCCGACGCCGTTGCGGTTTCCAGCGCGTCGATAGGAGCGCGGCGATTCTTCGCCGCACCCAGCCGGTCAAAGATCGGGCGGCGGATTGGGATGATCGAAACTGGTGTAAGATCGGGGCGACGGGTTGATGCGGCCGGGGACGGCCGCGCTCCCGGCGCGATTGCTGTTTCCAGCGCGTCGATAGGAGCGCGGCGATTCTTCGCC
>JAAYVR010000205.1 GCA_012517065.1 Verrucomicrobiota bacterium
AACTCGCTTCCGGCTGGTGGTTAGCCTTTGCCGGGTGGGATTGATTACCCACAGAGTTCCGTTTGAGAGTTTTGTGCCTTTTAAGCACGCCCCTCTCACTGGGCTTTTCATGACGCGATATGGGGACAGACACATTGTTTTCGGCGTCATGCCGATCTGGTTACAGACACGATGCTTGTGCACAAGAACAAAGCGGCAGCAAGCTGCCGCACTCCAAGCGCTTCGCGCCTGCCAATGCCCAATGCATCCGCAGCCGGTCGAATCCCGCCTTTGGGCGGACGAGTTGGATGTGGTTGGGAGTCACTCTGGCAACGCTGCATACAGTGGGGGCCTGGTCAGAGTCGTTTTCCTTGCGACGGAGTCGCAGAAGATATTTCGCAGCCTGAAGATCTTCGCGAATATGCAGGGCTTTTCAATGTAGTGATATACCCTGAGCAGCCTGCCAAACTGGTGTTTTCAAGAGATCAAGGAATATGCAGGCCCGGAAATCTCACCGGAGTGAATGCATGGATGACTCACCGGAGTGATGGCATGGATGAATCCGAGAGCGTGGCCGGTGAGATTTCCGAGCCGGGGTGAGTATTCAGTTGCGACGGCGCCGCCCGGGTCACCGGGCCGCACCATCTCGACCCAAACGCTCCGACTTCAGCACTCCGCTTTCGCCAACTAGCACCTCGCTGGCATCTCGGGGCAAGACAACTTCGGTGCGTTTGCCCCCGGGCCACAGGATTTGCAGCCGGTCGTCGGTTGGTCCCAGATGCATCAATTGCACCACGGAGTTTTGCGACCAGTAACCGGAGCCGCCGGAGACATATCGTGCCTGTCCCCATTTCTTTCCATCGCCAAGTCTTAAGACAGCCCCGATCGCGTCCGGATTACCCCGCGGCCCGGCAAGCCGGACACGCAAGCCAGCTCGAATGCCCACGTTCTCAAAGACACATGTCGCCGCGCCATTCTGTGCAACGGCAAGGTCCAAGCGCCCGTCCCGGTTGAAATCGCCAATTGCAGCACCCCGTTGTTCTCCGTACACAATGACACCCGATTCCTGCCCGGGCACGGGAACAAAACCGCCTTTGCCGTCGCCTCGGAGCCACAGCCCACGCCCGGCATCAAGCCGCGGCCATTCGGGCCTGAGCGCAAAAAAGTTCTGCGCGAGGAACAAATCCTCGTGCCCGTCTCCGTCGGCATCGGTCACGACTATTCCGAACACAGGCGCCCATTGGGCCTGAGTCGGGAGTGGTTTCGCCAGGAAATGGTCGCCTCGGTTCAGGAACACCATTGTGTCAAGGACAGCAGCTTCGACTTGAGCAGCTTTGTTTGGCAACCAAGCGAGCACTTCATCAATCGTCGCTCTCGCAAAAGCTGCGTGGGAAGGATAGTGTTCGAGGAGCATCGGGAACGCCTGGCTCAATGCGTTCAAATTGCGGCGCGGGACTTCTGATTTCCGGTCAGGCGCGTAATAGGATTCCACAAGGTCGATGACTCCGTGTCCTGCGAGATCACCGTAAAACAGGCGCAATGGATGTCCGTCAACGATCTGGGCGGCGTCGTTTCGGCCCCAATTGCCGACAGCAAAATCCAATCGCCCGTCTTCGTCGAAATCTCCGCATGCAACACTGTTCCACCAGCCTGTCAACGAACTGAGCCGTGTGTTGCGTTCAAATGCGGGCAATCCTACGCCGATGGGCTCCGAATCCAGGACGTGTACAGGCGCGTCCCATTCGACAAGTCTGCCGCCCTTGTTCCTGAAGATGCGGACCGGGCCCCACTCGCAAGCCAGCAAAAGGTCCGGATAACCGTCGGGTTCAAGGTCTGTCCATGCAATGCCGCTTGCCATGCCGACGTTCTTAAGTTGCTCGGTATTCTCCTTGTCGAGAACGAGTCTGCCGTTGACCTGTTGGTACAGTTTTGATCTGTCGGCAGTTGGATACGCACCGGGTGTTACTCTCATTCCAACGGCCAAGTCCAGCTGGCCATTGCCATCGACGTCTGCGCTCGAGATCGGGCCAGGGCTTGATCCTGATGCAAGCAATTGCGGATCGGCATACGCAGACAAACGCGGCACTCGATCGACCATGCGCAGTTCGAGCAGCATTGGACCGTTTGTGGCGCCGGACTCGTAATTTGCCAGTCCCAGCAAAAGCGCGCGGGTTCCGTCGGCATTGGCCCACAACGTCATGCCGGTCACGTCGTCAAAAGCCTGCCAACGCTTTTCCGGCATTGCTTCCTTGAAGCCTGCTCCGGTCACCCAGCGAAAAACAGCGATGTCGCCGCCCCTGCCTGTGCCGACGACAAGATCATCTGCTCCATCGCCGTCAAGGTCTGTCATGGCGAGCGCCGGTCCGAGCGCGCTGAGTTGGCGGGTCAGGAGCGGCTGTCTGGCATAATCATTGAAAATGACCTCGTGGTGCGTATGCGCAAGCGCGGCAGTCAAATCGCGGAACCACAAACCGGCAGATTGCTTGCAGCCAGGACCGTTGGGCGACGTCTCTTTCTTTTCATCGGCTGCAGTTTGCCGCCCCTGCTTTTCCGCCGAAGATTCCTGGTCGGCAGCGGCCTCGTCGAATTCATAAATGCAATCTGGCTGTGCATCAGCAAGAACCGTCTTTCGTCCGCTGCGCCACGCGACTTCCACTCTCAACGTTTTGGCTGAGCCCGCTGCAAAAACGCGCATTGGTTCGTCAGAAGAAAGATACCGCCCGCCCGCGAGAATCTCTTGGGACTGCGCTGCCACGGGGCCGCCATTGACCGTCACTACAGCGCCGATGCCGCGTGTATTGGGTGTGTTGCTTTTGAGCCGAATCGCAATGCGCGGTTCGGGGCACTCGTTCTTGAGCAACACGGGCGGCGCATTCATGCAATTAATGACGATGTCCATGTCACCGTCGCGGTCGAAATCCGCAAAAGCCATTCCCTGCGAAATTGATTCAGAGTCGAATCCCCATTTCTTGCTGACATCTTCAAATGTCAGGTCGTGCCGATTGCGAAAGGCGAAATTGGGTGTAATAAACGGCGGATAAAGAAGGAGGTTTGTTCGCGCCTGTTCGGGCGGTTGTCGTCCGAACGACTGGATTTTTGCGAGGACATCGCGGTCTTGGACGTCATGCAACATGCCGTTGACTATCAGGAGGTCTTCGAATCCGTCCAGATCGACGTCAAAGAACGCAGGTTGCCATGTCCAATCCGTCGCTGCCACACCGGCAAAATTGGCGATTTCTGCGTAGGTGCCGTCACCCCTGTTCCAGAACAGAGTGTTGCGCGCTACTTCGGGCCGGTTGTCGATGCGCCCCGGAAGCGGGACGAGTGGCGCCATGCCAACAATTTGCCGGATACGGTTTTCGTGGTTGTGCGCCAACATTTCGGTGGCACAGAAATCAAGGTGACCGTCGCGGTCAATGTCGGCGAAGTCAACGCCCATCGAAGAGAAACACTGCTTGCGCATGGCCAATCGTTGCAGTGCTCTGAACTTGCCGCGGCCATCGTTCAGCCAAATGCGGTCCACGGTCTGGAAATCATTGCACACGTAAATGTCGGGCCACAGGTCGCCGTTTATGTCGCGCATTTGGACTGTGAGCCCAAAATCCAAAGGCGGTGGTTTGGGCCGGCCGGCCTCGTCGAGGAAATAGTCCGAATCCCACGGCACCGGGGTAAAACGCCCGCGCCCGTCGTTCAAGAACAACACGTCCGCTTCGCCGACTTCTTCGAGGCGGCCATCGACAAAGCGGAGTCGCTTCGCGTACGGGCCGACAAAGACCCATTCATTGCCGACGCGTTTCATTTCGGCGCGCCCGCCGGACCTGAGGATCGAAATTGCGCCGTAATTGGCCACATAAAGGTCGAGGTCGCCATCGCCATCAACGTCTGCCAATGCCATGCTTGTGCTTCCGGTGTCCATGCTTGTTCCTGCCTGGGTGGTTACGTCGGTGAACCTGCAAGAGCCATCGTTTCTGAAGCAATGAACACCTTCTCCCAAAGTGGATACCAAAAGGTCCAGGTCACCATCACCGTCAATGTCTGCAAACACTGCACCGGTGCTTTGGTGCATCGGCAAGCCCACTCCAGCCCGCTGCGTTACGTCCTCGAATCGCCATCCGCCAAGGTTCCTGTACAGCGCATTTGTTCCACGGATGGCACAGAAATAAACGTCGCACCAGCCGTCGCCGTCAAAATCCCCCACAGCCACGCCGGAGCCGTTCATGAGGTTGTTGTTCGGAGCCGCTTCGAGACTGGTCAGTCGGTTGGCAAAACCTATTCCGGCGCTTGATGCTGAGACCGCAGTGAATCCCGGAGCTTTTCCCTTATGAACCTCGAGCCGCGCAAATCTGTAGCCATCGCGCTGCTCCCATTGATAAGGCGGCTCGGGCGTTCCGGCAATGTGGGCGATTGGGCTGATTAACAGGGCGACGGTCCACAAGACCCACAGCGCATGGCGGCGGGAACCGAAACAAGTCCTGCATGCAAGCAAGCTCAGCACGTTTGTTCGCATCGGCGTTCCGGGCATGACTGTTCTTTTTGATTGGCCATGCCAATGCGGGCCGAGCCCCATGATGTCTGATCATTCGCCGGAAAGTCGAGCGCATATGCTGCGCAGCGAATCACACTGTGAGAAACCCCGCACAGATTCGTGTTGGAACACAAGCCCAACGCAAACGGATCACAGGGCGGCGGACTGACGTCTCGAAATCCGCGCCGTAGAGGTTTTCGCCCGACCACCGCCGCGCAGAACTACCACTCGATCACCCTGTAAAACCGCGCCGGGAACTGGGTGGCAAGCGGATCGTGGAACGCGACCGTGCCCGAGGTGTTTATGCCCGTGGCAAGCGGGCTCCAAGTGATCAGGTCGTTTGAAACTTCGATGCGGTAGTTCGATCCACTCAAACCTTTGAAGCTTCCGTGCAAGCCATCGGCGCCCAGCGCAATGTCCTCAGCGAACACTGGCAGCGGGTTGAGCGCAACGGCAGATCCCGGCAGCGTGTAAAGGTCGTAGCCATCTGATGTTGTCACCTCGACGCTTTCGATCACTATCGGCCAGACAGACCTGAACGATGCTGTCGGCGCCACTTCAAACGTCAGCTCAGCCACAACACCACTGGTGTTCGGCCATGCTTGGGCGCTGCTGATCGCAGCCACAACTTCTTTGGCGCCTGTAACAGTGCCATCCTGCGTTCTCCAAGTGACCGCGGGTGCCGGGGACGTCGGCACCATCGAACCTGCCCGCACAGGTTCGCGTAGGACCAGACTGTCTCCGGGATAATCGAGCTTGAACACTGCGCCGCTGATTTTTGCAGGCAGATCGGCCAATTGAACACGAACAACCAGTGTTTCTCCAACTGCTGCCCGCATGTGATCGGCGCCAAGCACCGTTTTCGCTGCGGCCCAAGGCCCGGCTGATTCGACTGACTGCAGGGCTGCCGTTGGCGACGTGACACTCACGGCGTCCATCAGAGCCCAATGACGCCCTTGAGCCGAGCGCTGGCCGGTTTCGGCAGGTTTCGGCTGCGGATCAAGTCCGACGACAGCGCGCAGCACCTTTATGACATCGCCAGAGTCAAGGGCAGGGTCCTGGCCAGTTTCTTGATTAAGATCGTTGCCAACGATGTCCCACGGCCGCGCCAGCTCCAACCCAACAAGATAACGCTGGATAACTGTGGCATCGCCAATGTCGAGTCTGTCGTTGCCGTTGTTGTCACCGCGGATTCTGCGGGGCAACACGGTCACGGCAGCCGACAAAGCGTCGCTCCCAAACGAGATGCGGTTGCCCAGAGCGTCCGCCACATCCAGCAGGTTCAGCGATATGGTTTGCACCTGCGCAGCCGGCACGCTGCGTGCCCGCAGGCTTAGAGTCCCCAATCTGACCGCACCTGCAGGGATCGCCGTGCCAGGCAGAGACAAAGTAGCCTGTATCTCGCCCGGGGCATCGAGGTTGACCTGCCCCGAACCAGCCGACACTGCATCGCTCCATGCGAAACTGGCGTCGCGGAACTGGTCGGTGCCGAAGCTCATTGCAAAGCTCACGCCGGCCACGTCGCCCGGGCTGCGCAATATCAAGTCAAGAGCAATCAACCTTCCCTCTTGTTCGGACTCAGGTCCAATCAAAGCAAGCTCGCGCAGCGGTTGCCACACAACAACCACCTCTGCGGCCGCCTCGTTCCCGGCAGCGTCGCGCCCCACAACACGAACCACGTTTTCGCCTCTGCGCAGGCGCACGCCCGCTTGATTGAACCTGCCTGCAGGGTCAAGGGCCAATGCGCCCATCGGCTGGCCGTTCAATTCCCATCTCGCGCTTTCGACGCGGGTGTTGTCCGTAACGACGCCGACAAGCGTGACGCGTTCATCGGCAGTTGTGCCAGCCACGGGCGACTCGATCACAACCGTTGGCGGCACTGCCTCGCGCTTGACGGAGAAACTCTTTAGGCCAACCAAATCGGCGGGCAACGACGGCGGCAATCCTGCACCGCCTGTCACGACATTCAGGACGTCGGACGTCCCGGTTTTGCCGCCTGCGAGGACGGCCGATTCGTAAGTGGCGCCAAACGCAGTTTCCCAAACACGCATTTGCACGAACACGGGATCACCTGGCGCAACGAACGGAATCACTCGGGAGGTGAACCTCTGGCACACGTATCCGGCTGCGACACCGGTTTCGAAAGGAACCGCAGGCCCGACCGGCACCAATTGATCTGCAGCCTTGCCCGCGTACAACTGCGCCAAGAACGCCGAGCCACTCAGCTTGGTCACACCATCGGAGTCGTAAATCGGCGCGTCAACGCCCGAAGGGGCAGCGATGTTGTTGAAGTTGACGGTGCCGCCTATCTCGGCTGGCCAGACATACAGGACTGCGCCCGGCGTCGCAGCGGCGCCCGCCGGATTGCTGACGACTAGAACATAAGTGCCTGCGTCTGCGAGCTGAGCTGCTTCAATGACAAGCGCTGAATTAGTGGCGCCCTCGATCGGTACACCGTTCTTGTACCACTGGCATGTGACTGGCAAAGTGCCTGTGAACTCGGCGCTGAAGACAGCGCCTTCCCCAATGTTGACCCTCGCGCCCGTGGGGGCGGACGTGATCTGCGGCGCAACGTGCGCGTCGAACACCTGAAGCGTTGCATACTCGCTGTAAACCGACCCCGCCGAGTTGAGCACTCTGACCCTGTAATTCCCAGCGTCGGACTTCTTCACGTCTGTGATTGTGAGGATTGGGCTGTTCGTCCCCACTGTCATGGTGCCACGTTTCCATTGATAAGCCAGCGGTTCGGTGCCTGTGGCGACGACGGTGAAAGTGGCGACCGATCCTGTTACGACCATGATGCTCTTCGGCTGCACAACGATCGTGGGTGGAATCGGCTTCGGCGTGACAGTCAGTGTAAGCAACTCCTTTGAAACTGTTCCGACCTCGTTGCTGACCGTGAGCGAGTAGGTCCCGGCGTCGCCGAATCCGATGTTTGCGAGGTTGAGCACGCTATTTGTTTGGCCTGCGATTGGAGCGCCATTGAACGCCCATTGATATGCCAATGGCGGGGAACCTGTTACGCTGGCAGTGAGAGTCACATTGCCGCCTTCGACAACCGTCTGGGTTGTCGGCTCGGACACAATTGCTGGCGGCGTGAGTGTGATCTCGTAAACGCCAGTGACAACATCGGACGCAGGCGCGCCGTCAACAAACACGCGGGCTTTGACGGTTGTTGTGTTGGACAACCTGATCGGTCCTTGGTATGCGGCCGAGTCAACAGTCGGCTCGCTCCCGTCCAAAGTGAAACGAATCACACCACCGGAAAGCGACGTGAACATTGAGAGCAGGATTGAATGATCATACGATCCAGGGGAAGGCGTTGACCAAAAGGCCGGCGGTACAGTACTAACAATGAACTCCAACACGTGGCCGCCAGTATCGACCGTCGCTGTGATGCCGTTCGGATCCAAATTCCAAGCCCTGGAAACGCCGTCGTCCGTTTCATTCACACCGTCTTCAAATGGAATCGTTCCGCCCGAGAGGTTTCGGAACTCCAAGAGCAGATTCCCCTTGCTAGGGTCGTAGTAGAAAGGCCGCATTAAGGGAATTGCCATATCAAAGGCGCATGTGCCAGCGGGCGTTAGAGAGGCAGCAGTTGTCAGGGTAAGAGGCCCTTTGTAAACGACGGTATCATCCGGCCCGATGTTTTCGAAGAACACCGAACTGAGTCCATCCGGCTGCTTGCTCGTGGTTGAGATGTTCAATTGGAAGTCCAGCGTCTCCCCAGTTCTTGGCGTTTCGCCCCGGTTGGGTCGGAAGCGTATTTCTCTTATCCAAACCGGTGTACTCGGAAAGTGTCGCGAGGCATACACTTCTTGGACACGCTCTACGCAAGACAAGACGTTGCCCCAACCGTCGTCATCTATCGTCTCGAACTGTGCCGGGACTATTAAATGCATTTCTCCGGGACTTGGCGGGAGCACAGCGAAATAGGTTGCGGTGATTTCTGCAGAGACTGGAACCCCATCCTTGAATGCGCGCGCACGGATCGTGGCAGTGTTCGTGAGCGTGATAGGGCCGACGTAGAGAGGAGATGTTAGTGTCACACTACTGCCGTCGAGGCTAAAGTGTATTTCGGCATCAGCCACGGTGCTTGCCAAGACCACCTCGATCGAGTTTGTGAAACTGCCCGACGGTGGTGACGCTGAAATGCCGAATGGCTCTTGCATGTAAACGAATTGGATTACATGAGCACCCGTGTCCATGGTTCCACTGGTGGCATTCGGATTCAGACTCCACAGTCGCGAGGCACCATCATCAGATTCGTTGCAGCCGTCCTCATAAGCGATTGTACCCCCCGAAATATTCTTGAAATCAAGCAACAGGTTGCCTTTGGCAGGATCGTAGTAGAACGCGGTGCTGAACGGGATCACCATGTCAAACGCGCATGGCCCCTCTGGAGTTGCCGAAGCAGCCGTGCTTACCGACAATTGTCCTTTGTAAACCACCGTTTCGTCCGCCCCCACGTTCTCTGCAAAAACAGGTCTCAACGCATCGGGCCCCTGCGGAGTTGTTGACAAACTCAGCTGAAAATCGGCGACCGAGCCCACCTTTGGATTGTCCCCGAGGTTTGGCCTGAACCTGATTTCAGTAATCCAAATCGGGAACTGAGGAAAATGGGTGGCTGAATATACTTCCTGCACACGTTCTGCCCTGGAGAGGACATTGCCCCAGCCGTCATCATCGACATTAGCATACTGAGGAGGAACAACTACAGTTGATACGGCACGTTGCTTGAAATAATTTTGGCCTATTGCCGGTGTCGCAGGCACCCCATTCGTGAACGCAATTGCTGTTATTGTACAGCTTTCAGCAACCACGAGAGGTTTGCTGTAAATCGGCGACGAAGGCGTCGGCATAGAACCGTCGCAAGTGTAACGGATTTCGGCGTCAGCCAATGCAGTAGAAATTGCCACCTCAATAGAGCCTGTAAATGTGCGGCTCCGCGGGGCGAACGTTAGCATTGGGGAGTATTCAACGAGATTCAATGCTTGATTCGCAGCAGCGCCGTACTGCTCGCAAACAGCCCCCGAAGGCCACTCAACTCGCACCACATCTGCAGATGATGCAGAGCCCAAACCGAAAACGGCTTCCGGATGTCCGCCGGCCCACCCGCTGGCGCTGCTGATCTGACGTGTTTGCCATATCTTCTTGTCTCCGACGGTGGTTTGGATGCGCACTCGAGCGCCTATGGCCGACCGGTTCGAGCCTGCGCCAACACACCGGACTTTCAACCAGTTGTTGCCATTGGGTTCGTTGCGGAACAGAAAACTGTTTGCCCCGCCAAGATTTGACACAAAAAGGTCAACAAAGCCGTCCCCATTGTAGTCGCCGACAGCGCACGCGACCGACTGTGCCGCCTCAGTTGCGACTGCGCATGCGGTAATGCGCGTGAATGTTCCGTCGCCGTTGTTCCGATACACAAAACTTGGCTGTCCCTGCCAGTTGGACACAACAAGATCGAGCCAGCCGTCGTTGTCGAAGTCAGCCCATGCACAGCCGTTGGATTCGCCGCCGTCGGATACAATGCTGCCGGATGTGATTTTCGTGAACGTGCCGTCCCCGTTGTTGCGGTAAAGGAAATTGTTGCCAAGCCTGTTGGCTACAAATAGATCAAGCCAGCCGTCGTTGTCGTAATCACCCCAGTCGCAGCTTTGGGATTCACCGCCGTCGTTGACGATTTGTCCGGACGTTATCTGGGTGAACGTTCCGTCTCTATTGTTGTGGTACAGCCGGTTGTTTTGTCCGCCGCCGTACGCAACGAACAGGTCCAGCCACCCGTCGTTGTCGTAGTCACCCCATGCACATCCGACAGCAGCACCAGCTTCGGTCACGACCGGCCCTGTGGTTACACGGGTGAAAGTCCCATTGCCGTTGTTGTGGAAAAGGTAATTGCATTTCCATGTGTTAAGTATGATCAGGTCCAGCCACCCATCATTGTCGTAGTCCCCCCATGCCGCGGCGTAACACTCGGTGGCCGCACTGGTTATTCCAGAGTCGGTCGTTTGGACGAATGTGCCGTCACCAAGGTTTCGCCAGAGGAAAGGTTGCTGTCCTGAGTTGCCCACCAGCAGGTCAAGATCACCGTCGTTGTCGTAGTCACCCCATGCGCAGACGGTTGAATTGGCGATGGTTTCCACCAGCGGCCGCCCCGTAACTCGAGCGAATATTCCGCCCCCTTGATTCCGGAACAGCAGACTTGCCTGGCCCACATTTGCGATGAACAGGTCAAGGTCGCCGTCGCCATCGAAGTCACCCCATGCAGCGCCATGTGAATTTGCCGCTGCAGAGGCAAGTTCGCCTTCGGTGACACGAGTGAAGCGGCCCGACCAATCTGTCGGCGGAGGCTGAGCATGCAGCCGCCACCCTGACAGTCCGGGCGCATCTCCTCTTGCTTGAGTTTCAAATAACCCCGGCAACAACAACGAAAATGCAACTGTGCTCCACAAACACACCGCTGCGGAAACCCCGGACAGCATGGAGAATGCATTCATGACGTGCAACTTATTGTTCCCGCGAGCTGTCTCCTCTCTGAGACCCCACCGCGGAACAGTTCTGCTACCAGCTCAACATACTGGTTGGTTCGGCCCAATCCCTAAACCTCTACTGCAAGTATGAACACAGCGTATTGAAAATGAAGTTCCTTGTCAACCTTTCTATCGAAGCGAATTGACTCAAAAAGAATGTTACCGTGGGAGGGGTGAAAAGGGTTGAGGAAACCATTCGTTGACTCAAAAAGGGTGTTACCGAGCGATGGACACCAAAACGAGTCAACTGACACGTGAGGAAGTGCTGGCCAAGCGGCGGGAGGTGGATCGGCAACTGCGGGAGATCGAAGCCCAGCGCCGCGCATGGAGGGCTTGAGGGCGGGAACGGATCGGATAAACCGCAGGAGCCCAAGAAACGGGAGCGAGGGAGGGCGGATGGCCAGGGGTGTTCCGCCTTCCTTCGTTTCCAAATTGAGGGGCAATTTGGGTAACACCATTTTTGAGTCAACCGGAGCACTTTCCGGCCTCTCTCACGGTAAAACCATTTTTGAGTTACGACGAGTATCTCATAGGATTACCGCATCCCAGCTTCGTTGCGGTCTCTCATTTGAATTTTCCGTCTTGAGAGCCACTTGGCGGTGGTCTCGGAGGCGCTGTCGCTGGCCCGAATCGAGTGAGGGAACAACAAATGCCACCTCTGGTTCCGGTACAGAGTCACAAGCGCCAGTAGGGCCTCGTCTCCCTCAAATGTCCAAAACTGCCCCGTCCGCTTGAAGCGAGTCTGGTACTGACTGGCAGTTGATTCCACCGCCCCTGAGCCAAGAGGTCCTCCACAGGCCTTGGCCTGTTTGTAGTCCATGCGATGCTGGTGGGTGCGAAAATAGCTAATCTCTCTGTCCAAGGCCTCCTGTTGGAACGGGCTCAGCGTCTCGATCTTCTGACGCAATCCTCCCAATTCACTGAGCACCGTTAAGCTTTCAGGGGTCAGAAACTTCCAGAAAGGTGAGACAAGGTGTTGTGGGAGTCGGTTGTCAGTTTCTCATTAAAGCCAAAGACGCGATTGGAGATCAGCAAACCTTGGCGCTGTCTTTCTGTCACAAGTCATCGCTTTGTCGTGGGCAAGCCGGCCGGCATCAGGAGAAAAGCAAGCAAGCCAACTCCTGCCACCATGCCTGCAAGGCTGATCCACATTGACGTCAACTGCATGCCGAACCTGAACTGCACCGTGTGTTCGCCTGGC
Organism: Verrucomicrobiota bacterium; assembly: GCA_012517065.1. GTDB lineage: Bacteria > Verrucomicrobiota > Verrucomicrobiia > Limisphaerales > J093 > JAAYVR01. The sequence continues at coordinate 12,236 of JAAYVR010000205.1, forward strand.
GAAACCAACACCCCGCGCATCAGATAGTTGCATCGAAGCAGCTCCGCAGGCTTGTCATCGACCGACACGGTCCAGTTCCGGTCATGTTTATCGTTGAGCAGCAAGACGGCGTGGTTAGGCGAGCGAACGCGCAAGAGCAGGTCTTTGGGCGCGTACCGAACAAATTCAACGCTTGCGCCTGGGGCATTTGTAATTTTGGGCGGGGGCGGCATGGACACAGTTGGATTGCAGACGATGAGGTTTCTGTGTGGGTCGAATTCCTTGCTTGTCAGCATCTGCAAAGCAGTGTCGTCATTCGTCATGGTAACCCAATCAAAGCAGAGCTTGGCCCGCGGCAACGCGCCCGTAAACTCGATCAGCGCAAATGGTCCCGTCAGGTTTGTTTGCACGCCAATCGCGCCGCCAGCGGTCTCCTGCGTCAGAGTAAAGGCCGTGTGCAGCCGAAACCGGCGCAAATTGGGATCAAATTGTTGATTCAACAAATCAACAAAGTTCCCCGCCAACCCGAGCAGAAACCGTGTGTTGGTGAGCTCCCATAATCGGACGTACCCTTGCGCGCCTGCACTGTACAAGGCGCCCCGGAACAACAGGTTTTCAACCGCCATGCGCGGTTCCTGGACAACATCAAGCGACTGTATGTTGTAATATCTGAATCCATGCTGCAGCCACTCGGCATGGTAAAGCTGCTGCAAGAACTCCATCTGCGCGTTCACCGAAAACGGAAATATGGCTGCTCTGTGTTCGTATGGGCGCTGGCGGAGCAAGTCGAACACGGCGTTCGAGGCGTATTTCTCCTTGAGATTCCAGTACTGCACCCATGGCGTGTTGGCACGGATCATATCCAAAGCGATCAGCAGCCCTGTACCGGCCACGACCCATTTGCACTTCTTGCCCCCAAAAACACCCGCCAGAACAAGCACAATCCACAGCGCCACAAGGGCAAAACCAAATGCGAACACCCCAACTTCGCTGATGCTGTGGTTTGCAATCGAAGCTGCAGTAGCCGGGTCGGGAAAACCAACCTGTTGCAGGTGTTTCACGAGTTCCTGTTGCCGCGCTGCATAGACCAACCAAAACCCAAACGCCGCCACAACAGCAACTCCGCTCCCAATGACCCAGCCGCGATGCGAATTGTCAGGAGATCGCCACCACCGGCGGAATTGATCAGAGACAGAACCACCCGCCGATCTCAACTGCCCCGCGCATACGCGACACAAACCTTCGAGGCCGTACGCAGACAGAATCACAACGGCAAGGCTGAACGGATGGAGGAATTTGATCGGATTCCTGATCGTGGAAAAGTATGGCAAAGAATAGATGATCTTGTAGAACGGTGCGTGCCTGCCAAAGGCAAACAGCAATGACACCAGCGCGGCCACAAACCAGAACGCAACATGGCGCCGCTCCGTCGGATCAAACACACCTGATCTCCGATTCGCCAACTGCGCCGCAGCCCAAATCGCAAGCAGAACCACCGGCACACCCGCATAGAACCCCGCCCCAGAATGGCGCATAAGCCGTCCTTCAGGCCGTTTAGCAGGGTCAGGGCTCGGCATGTCAAAGTACGCGTCCCAAGCCGGATCGCGTCCAACTCCCCCCCAGTACGCCCCGCCTACCGGAGTATCCATGCGGTAACCGTACAGGCCGGGGATCACGATTCGGAGGGCCTCGCGTTTGGGCAGGCTCCATTGGGTGGCTTCGTTCCAGCGCTGTTGTTTGGTCCGGGCGTCTTGTTCCATGCCGACGATTCCTTTCACTTGCGTTTCCAGAAGCACCGACACAGCTTCGAATGCGGTGAACCCGGCCATCACCGTCACAAGCACGATCCGAACAATCGTGTGGGTTATCGCTTCGGCATTCTTCCCGCCTTGCTTCCCTGAGAACCCTTGAAACACCACGAATGCTGCAACGTACAAGCTCAAAATCGCGCCGCTGTCGAAACCTTCCATCACGGACAACCCAAGCGGCACACCTGCCAAAGCGGCATAAAACCACGGATGCCGCACCGTGGGTCCAACCAGCGCAGCAAAACAGAGCGCAGCCCCCGCAACAGCAAGAGGCAAAGTCCCCAAACCCCAGCAAGCGTACGACAGAAAATCGCTATTCAGCGCTGCAGCCAGCGCGCCAACGGCACAAACGGAACCCCGAAACCCCAACCGACGAAGTAGGACCCAAACGCCAAGGCCCAACACAAACAAGGTCAGCGGCGCATAAAACCGGGCGAACGCAACCGGCTTGAGCATCCACAGCAGCAGATAAGTGAGCGTCGGAAACGCCGCGCCAACGTTCGATCCAACCCAGTTCAAGTCCAGCCACATGCCTTTGAACGCTTCCGGCAACGAGGCGAACTCCGCGCTGTTTGCGCCCAATGGCCCGTCGCTCGAGAACAAAATCTGCGACGGATCAAGGCTCCTGTGGAACAACGCCAGCAACACTACCAGCAGGGCCAGAACCGCCCACAGCAACCCCCGCCAAAAGCTTTCCAGTGACTCGGGTGAACGAACTTCGGACTTTGTCATGCGATTGAATTCGGATTCGACGGCGGCTGGTTGGCAGGCGTGATCTTCTCGAGCTCGAAGTCTATGCCGTCGTAAACGTTGAACAGGAAATACCTTAGCACGCTCTTGAAAGGCAGCAGGTTCCTGATTCGATGCCGCCATGTTGTCCGGTCTCCGTACAGCCGCGCCCGGACCATTCGGAACCTCACATTCGAGTAGAAGTTGTATGGGTTTCCTTCGACGAAGTAGTTGAGGCTCTGCTCGGTAAAGAAGTGCTTGTGAGTCGGGTCTTGCAAAGCCCAATCGCTTTTCCCATAAGGGACGAGCACGCGAAGTCTGCCGCCTGTTCTCAGAATCCTGTGCAGCTCGGTCATCACGCGCGGGATGTCATCCAAATGCTCAAGAACATTGTCCAGCAGAATCTCGTCTGCACAGTCTGACTCAAACGGATAGGGAAACGAGTTCAGATCGAAATACTTGTCCGCTCTGACTTCTCGCGAGAGGTCGCAATTGACATAGCCAACAAGGTATTTCCGACCGCATCCCAGATTCAGTTTCAGTCCCATCGAATGGGCCTTCTGTAACACCTCCGGCGGTCGAATTCAATGAATTCTTGGCAACACCATAGCCCGGAAATCTCACCGGAAATGAAGCTTTGGGCGCCCTGATCTGGTCAGGCGGTGAGATTCCCGGACTGATTGTATTGTTTGTAGCGCTGAAAGCGCGCAGTTACTTGAGAAGTGCAGCGCGGACAGTGGACAATTGACCGGCGCTGCCGAGCTTTTCGTTCTTGTGCGCGATGAATTTCGCGTACTCAGTCATGAAAATCTTGCCAGGATCGCGCAGGTCAAATTTGTCAGGGTGATCACGGAAAAACTCCCGGTGAACGCGCGTCCACACCAGCCGGCCGTCAGTGTCAATGTTGACCTTGGTCACACCCAGTTTTGCAGCTTCGCGGAACTGGTTTTCATCGACGCCTTTTGCGCCTTTGAGTGCGCCGCCGGCCGCGTTGATGCGCGCGACTTCCTCTTGGGGGACGGAGCTCGAGCCGTGCATAACGAGCGGGAACCCGGGCAACTCTTTCTGAATTTGAGCCAAAACGTCAAACCGGACGCCCTGGCCACCGCTGAACTTGTATGCGCCGTGGCTTGTGCCAATTGCGCAAGCCAGCGAATCGCAGCCGGTGAGTCGCACAAACTCCTTCGCCTGCTTCGGATCTGTCAGCTTCGCATTTGATTCCTCGACCTTGACGTGTTCCTCGACGCCGCCGAGCTGGCCGAGTTCGGCTTCGACCACAATACCGCGAGCGTGGGCGGCTTTAACGACTCGTTTTGTGATCTCGACGTTTTTTTCGAACGGCTCGTGACTGGCGTCGATCATCACCGAGCTGTAAAACCCGCTTTCGATGCAGTCCATGCAGGTCTTTTCGTCGCCATGATCAAGGTGAACGGCAAAAATCGCGTCAGGGAAGATGTCGTTGGCGGCGCGGATTATCGCCTCGAGCATTGCCTTGTGGGTGTAGGAGCGCGCGCCCTTGCTAATTTGGATGATGAACGGGGCCTGGCTGTCCAAATTGCCGCGGAACAGCCCCATGCATTGTTCGAGGTTATTGATGTTATATGCGCCAATGGCGTACTTGCCATAGGCGAGCTCGAATAGTTTTTTGGTTGTGACGATCATCTGAGTGTTTTTCGGGTAATATCCAAATACAATTTGGCTCTGGCCACCATCGGCCAAAGCCCGACTCACAGTAGCCCATTTTCCCGGTTCCAGCAAGAGCCGTGTTCGGAACTCGAACTCGGCCACTGCAGTCCTTGGCAAAGTAATCCCACGGCGAATGAATCGACTCAGCCCGTGCCGCATGCCACACACGCATATTCGAAACCAGCGCAAGTGCGACGGTCACACGGTGCAGTTCGTGAGCTTGAACGAAGCCGCCTCGACCGTCGGGTGAGATTTCCGGGTTGGGAGCGAGGCGCCTCCGCAGCCGCATCTACTTTTCCTCGGTGATTCCCAGTGTCTTGAGGGTCGCGCGCAACCATGCGAGTGACTTTTCGATCATTGGCCCGCCGGCGCCTTCACACTCGATGCTCAGCACGCCGGAATAACCGCTGCTCCGGAGGATTTCGAGGCATTGCTTGATATTGTCCGCGTTCACGCCTTCGCCAATGGAACAGTGGCTGACGGCGATGCCCGTGGCTCCGCCTCGGAGTGTTTTTGCCAGCGATTCCGAGACATCCTTCACATGGACATGGCTGACGCGGTGGACGAATCGATTGAGGAACGCCACCGGGTCACGGCCTGCAATGAAGGTGTTGCCTGTGTCCATGTTCATGCGGAGGTAAGGGCTGTCACTGAAGGCGAGCATTTCAGCCATCATGTCAGGGTTTGTGGTGAAGTATCCGTGCGGCTCGATGTTCACTATGATTTTGTGCGCCTCGGCAACGCGGAGGATTTGCAGGTAACTGCGTTTCATGAGATCGACTGCTTCGCGATCCTGCAAACCCTCGGGCGCGTGCAATCCGTCCGTGGTGTCCACACATGGACACCCGGCATGGGCAGCCCATGCGATGGCCTTCATCACGTAAGGCACACCGCGCATGGGACCGTCTTCCTGAGATAACGGATAGGCAGCGTCAACCTGGGAGAATTGGACGTCGTACAGATCCATTTTGCGGCGCAGCAATACGGGGTCTTCATAGAGCGCGACGTGCGGCTGGTAACCGAGCCCGTGAATCCAGCTCACCCCGTCGATCAAACCGCATTCGATGTAATGCACATCATTGCGTTTGGCCCACTCGAGGCACTTCTCGAAAGACCAATAAGCCGAGTTGAAAGCGTCTGTGTGAAAACCAATTTTCATTTTCTTGTTCAGTTTGTTCTGCGTCGCAAGCACTGCGCATAATGCGTCACTGGCAAGCTTCGCACTCTGCGAGGGGCTGTCTCACGGGTTGCTCGCAAAACAGCCCCCACATTCTGCATACGCACCAATTGCCAACAGCATTCCGTCGAGACCTTCCCAAGAAGCGATTCATTGCCGCACCCGGAAGAACCGACGCGAGCCCTCGATACCGAGTTCGACACCCGATGTCGCGCCAACCACTTCGGTCCATGGCCCGGTAATTTCGGGAGCTGACTCGAGTTTGCCGTTCCCGGTCCAAGTTAACTTGATCTTCGCGCCCGAGATTGACGCTGTTATGCGGCTCTCTTCCGGCAGAGGCTCGAAGTAGAAATTACCGGCGGCGTACCGGTTGGGCGGGCCGGCGTCGGGCGTTTCCGGGAATTGTCCGGCGATTCCGTATCGGCCAGATCCCACAAAAAGCAGCGACCCGCCGCCAAACATCTCCAAATCGGGCAGGTCCTGTGCGTTACTGAAGTAGCGCTCTTCGGCGCCATAACCCCAAGCGGCGATGACACCCTTGAACCCTGCGGGGAGATTGATGGGTTGTGCCAGCGGCTTGAAGCGGCTGCTGTCGCGCAGCGTGCCGGGGTCGTCCGGAGTAAACACAATGGAAGCGAGCAGTTCACCTGTTTCGCGGTTGTAGAGGGCGGCCGTCAAAGTCAAAAACAGCCCGTCAGCCTGATCGTCGTACACCCCAAGCTCGGTGACTCGCACCGGGCGTGCCACGTCGAAATCCATGCCCAGAGATCCGCCGTAAGTGCCGGCGGCAGCGATCCAAGTTGGCACAACATATGCCACGCCGGGCAGGCGCGGGTTTGGCGTCGAACTGACAACGTTCGAGTCAAACCCTTCCTCGCCGCCCGCAGCCACCGCACGAACAGTATAAAACCACTCGGTTCCGTTTTGGACTGTGGTGTCGCGATAACCGGTTTCGGAGGTCTCGGCGACGAGCGTAAATGGTCCGGCGGGATCGGTCGCGCGATAAACACGGTATTTTGCAGCGGGCAAAGGTTTTGTCACTGCCGACCAAGAAAGCGTGACCACCGCGTCTTCATAAGGTTGCAACACGCTCAGAGTCGGAGTGCCCGGACGTTCGGGCGGCAGGATTTCGTACTCGAACGTGCCAGCGGCAAACCGGGCGGCCGGACCTGCGTCGATCACATCAGGGAATGTGCCGGGATTGATTCCGTATCTGCTCGAGCCGACGAACCGGATTGATCCGTTGCCGTCGTTCAACGTCCAGATGATGAGATTAGTATTCCCGTTTGAATTCAGGAGTCTTTCTTCGGGACCATAGCCGTCGGCTTGTATGACGCCCTTGAACCCTGCCTCGAGTCTCAAGGGCTGATCAAGCGGCTTGAAACGCATGCCGTCGATCAGCTCGCCCTCGCCGGGAGCGAAATAGACCTCGGCGAGAATCGTCTGAGTTTCCCGGTCAAATATGCGGGCGGTGATGTAAAGATTGAGCCCGTCGGCATTATCGTCAAACACACCCAGTTGTTTGACGATGATCGGGTTGTCCAGATCGAAATCCAGGCCAAGCGACCCGCCGAAAGCCTGATTGCCGCTTGCCATTGGCGTGAAGTAGGCGATCGCGTGGTTCTCTGGCAGGGCGTAAGGCACAGCCCATTTCACGTCCGAGTCCGGGCCGACCTTGCCGGTGGCAGAAACGGCGCGCACAAAGTACCAGACTTGGACACCATTTGCCAGGTTTGTGTCCATGTACGAAGCTGCGTCTGTCTCGGCGATTTGGGTGAACGGCCCGCCTGAATCCATGGCCCGGAACACGCGATAACTGGTGGCGGGCAACGGTGCGGTGACAGGCGCCCATGTCAACAATACTTGTTGATTGCCAGGCTTGAGCGACAGCGTCGGTTTGCCGGGCAACAGCGGCGGAGTGGTTTTGAACTCGAAAGTGCCGGCGGCGTAACGTGCGGCAGGTCCTTCGTCCACTACGTCCGGAAACGCCCCGGCCGTCAGTCCCCATCGACTCGATCCGACAAACGCTATCGAGCCGTTGCCGTCCTGTGTGGTCCAGACGATGTTCGCCGGATTCGCCAGCCGGTTTCTGAGTCGCTCACTCGCGCCGTATCCTTCGGCAGTGATCGTGCCTTGAAACCCGATATCGAGTTGCAGTGGCGTCGGAAGCGGCTTGAACCTGCTCCCACCAATCAATTCGCCCGGGTCTTCAGGTGTGAAATCCAGCGCAACAAGTTCGGTTTGAGTTGCCCGGTCCCAAAGCCTGGCGGTGATCGGCAGGTTCAACCCATCGGACCCGTCGTCGAACACACCGAGCTTGGTGATGATGATCGGGTTGTTGACGTCAAAGTCCATGCCCAGAACCCCGCCGAAGTCCTGGTTGCCAACTGTTCCCTCCGGTACGACGTAGGCAATTACCACGTCCTGGCACAGCGCCATGCAACTCATTACAGCAACCGTCATCAGGGTCGCTGCAGCCCGAACCATCTGACTCGCGCAACTGCCACGCGCGACTTTGATCTGTTGGTTTTTCATAATTTCATTTTCCTGTTTTGGGAGAGGTTCACAATGATTTTTCAGGCGGCGGCTCGTCGGAATCCCAGCCTTCATAACTGTGATTGAGCCACCAATCTGTTTCCTTTGGGTTTCCTGGAAAGCGTCTGGCACTGTTGTCGGCCATCACAACATTCATGCCTTTCTCGTGAGGCATGTTCTGCGCGCGGTGATAAGGAATCTCCCAAATCAACACCGCCTTGCTTGGGTTCTTAATGTCGGTTGCTTTGCGCCCGCTGATCGGCTTTTCGCCGTAGGCCTGCTTCCGCGGATCGTAGTACATGTGCGACCACACGTAGCTGACACCGTCATTGTCGAAAAAGAAATCCTTGTCGAAATAGTCGTCGTTGGACCCTTTGATTACAATTTTGGCTTTGAGGCCCGAAGGACAGGCGTACAATCCGGGGAATGGCCGATGCTGTTTGCGGTCCGAAGTCTTGGGTTTGACCGTGTTTGTGCCGAGATACGGTTGAAACATTTCGGGCATCCATTTGTCGCCGATCTTGTAACTTTCGCCCCACGCTTTCCCCCAATTGAGCATGCGCGGTATGTGGTCGTCATAGTCGTTGCCATACAGTGCAGATGCCATCCCCATTTGCTTGTTATTGTTCAGACAAAAAGCACGGTTGGCTTTCGATTTTGCATTGGCAAGCGCCGGAAGAAGCATTCCGGCCAGGATCGCTATGATGGCTATGACCACCAACAGTTCGATCAACGTAAACCCCGAGCCAGGAACCGCGTGCGTGTTGCGCATCGATCGCCTCCGTCTCGAATCTAAAAAAACATTTCTCATACAGACTCCCGTCCGGTTTCAGCCATACTGATCAGTACGGTCTTGGGCACAATTCCAGCTCGCAGCCTCATGATCACAGTTACGCATGTACTGCCTCAGGTCGGTAGCCCAAAATCTCCCACAGCCCGGCAACGATTCTGGCTTCTTCCTGCGCAGAACAGATCTCGGGCTCGAACAGGGCTCGCAGTTTGACTCCCTCCATCGCGGCCAGCATCAGATTGACCGCTTGCTCCGGATCGCTCACATGAATTCTCCCGGCTGACGCCGCGGTTTTCACAAGGCCGATGTAAAACTCCCGCACGCTGTCGTAGAACTGCTGCCAGCCGCGTCGCAGAGCTTCGTCATGGACGGAAAAAGTGAAGATTTCCATTGTAAAAACGCGGTTCTGCTGGTCCATGAGACACGTCCGCACCGCGACTCGGAGTGTTCTGTCAAGCCGTTCCCACGGGTCTATCACATTCGACAACGCTTCGTTGATCCTTCGCTGGTAAGTCCGGTAATAGTAAGCGCATGCGGCGTGTATCAGGTCCCGTTTCGAGTTGAAATGCCAATAGAGGCTGCCCTTGGTTACACCCGCATGAGCGGCAATCTCGTCAAGATTCACGCCGTCAAAACCCCTTTGAGAAAACAAAGCAAAAGCGCTGGCAACAAGCTCGGATCGCATTTTGCCTGCTCTTGTTCCCGAGAGCTTCTTGGCTGCCGCGTTGTTCACAACAAAACGCACAATACTCATCAGTATGGAACCGCGTCAAGCGATTTTTCCGCCGGAGTTCCGCGCTTACGCGGGATCACAGGCAGTTTACTGAACAGTGCTCACAGTCAGTTTCATGAAACTGTTTCGCCTTCAGGCGGCTTTGAAACGAGCATTCATCGAGCAGTAATATACCTCTGAACGTTGCACGTTGAGCGTTGTACGTTGAACGTTCTCAAACAGAAGACCAAACTGATCAGGCTATCGACACTTGCAACGTCCAACGTACAACGATCAACTTACAACGTTCAACGGGGTCGCGGGTTTGCCAAGCGAGTGGCGTTGCCCCCCACCGCGGCCGCCAGAGTCCCGCCTTTAGGCGGAACAGGTGCATGAAACAGAGCATGAGCACAGTTCAGTGAACTGCCTGTGTTCCGCGTAAACGCGGAACTCTGGCGGCAACGGGTTGTCCTGCGCATTAGGCGATGCCTCGCCCACGGCCGTTAGAGTCCCGCCTTTAGGCGGCTTTGAAACGAGCATTCATCGAGCAGTAATAGCTCTGAACGTTGCACGTTGAGCGTTGTACGTTGAACGTTCTCAAACAGAAGACCGAACTGATCAAGCTATCGACACTTTCAACGTCCAACGTACAACGTTCAACT
>JAAYVR010000206.1 GCA_012517065.1 Verrucomicrobiota bacterium
ATTTGTCTTGTTGTTCTCCTTGCAACAGAGCGACAGGCACGCAGCCGTGCCTCCCATTGGCCGACTGGTTGGGCGGGTCCGGGTCAGAACCCCGGGCGCCCAAATACCGTGTCTGTCCCTCTATTTGGGGGTAAAATCGCACAACAGACTCCGGGAGTCAAACGGGGCCAAGGTGTTGGCAAGACGTCGTGGTGAGGTCGGGGATTCATTGGGGTAGTGTGTCACCATTGCGTTTTGTCAAAGTGTTCAGTTTGTGAGGAGCAGCCTGGTCTTTTCTGCCAAGAACCGCTACCAAGTGAGAATTGAACTTCCGATTGGTCCTATAGCAGAAGGACCCTCTTACTGAGATCTGATATTGTGCCAGGCTCATAGTGTGAGAGTGCGAGTGCTGCGGAGAAATTCCGGAAGTCGCTGAAGGGAGACACTAGTTGACGTCGGCAGAAAACCTGCACTACGAACCGGTCGCAGTTCGTTGTGCGGCCTTCACACCGCAGCACCGCACACTTCGAATGACAGGTCTGAGACAGAACCTCGCGGGCGTCTCAGGCGGGTTTTTGAGTGACTGCCGCAGTAATTTCAACAAACATCGGTCCCTGCCACAGCGTGCAAATCCGGGCTGAACGTCCCAAAGGCCGCTGGAAACTCGGGGCTCGAGAATGGAACTGTCCGAATAATGAACTGCTATGCAAGCGCCGATGAGCTTGTTTGACTGGGCAATCATAGTTTTGTACCTGCTGGGCGTGGTTGGTCTCGGGGTGGCGGCTGGTTTTGTGCGGCGCAAGAGCGAGCGCGGCGGCGAAGGAGGTCACTACTTCCTTGCGGGCAACACGCTCACATGGCCAGTCATTGGACTTGCCATGTTCGCAGCGAATATTTCGACAGTTCATTTGGTCAGCCTTGCCGAGACCGGCTACAAGTTCGGTCTGGTTTTCGGCAATTTCGAGTGGATGGCGGGGTTTACGCTCATTCTGCTATCCCTGTTTTTCGCTCCGCTTTATCTCCGTTCGCGAGTCGCCACCCTTCCTGATTTTCTGGAACGACGATTCGACCGCCGGTCGCGCGATGTACTGGCTGTTGTTTCTTTGTTTTCGGCAATTGTGATTCACATGGGCGTGGCTTTGTACACGGCTGCGTGGGTGCTGCGGGGCATTCTTGGTCTGGCGCCGGGCGCAACGATCATGGGCGTGGACGCCCTGATGCTTTTCATAGTCGGCCTTGGGGTGTTGACCGGCATATACACGATGCTGGGGGGATTGCTGGCTGTAGTTTGGACTGAAAGCGTTCAGACGATCCTGCTGCTCCTCGGCGCGATCGTGATAACGGTGGTGGGATACACACGCATAGGTGGTTGGGCACAGCTCGCTCAGACTTTGGCTTCACATCCACACCCACTGTCTGAGGTCGCCGGAAGCAAAGTCACATGGGGGACCGCCAATTTCCTGCACATGGCGCGCCCGGCCGGTGACCCGTCCGGTCTTGCATGGTACTCGATCCTGCTTGGTTATCCTGTGCTTGGCATTTGGTACTGGTGTTGTGATCAGACGATTGTGCAACGCGTGCTTGCCGCAAAGGACGAGAAGAATGCACGGCTGGGACCGCTGTTCTGCGCTTTCTTGAAAATCTGGCCGGTGTTCATTTTTGTGTTACCGGGTGTGATTTGCGTTGCGCTTGTCCAGATAGGATTCTTCGCGGGGGCGGCTCCGCAGACTGCGGCCGACACTTACACGTTCCTTATCACGCACATGCTGCCGATCGGACTCAAAGGCCTTGTGGCTGCTGCGATGCTCGCCGCGGCGATGCAGACATGTTCGGCAGCACTCAACTCGACAGCCACGCTCGTCGCCTATGACCTTTTCAAGAGACACATCCCTGATCTCGGCGAGCATTCGCTTGTAATCATCGGGAAGGGAACGACTGTTTTGGGAACAATCCTTGCCATTGTGGCTTCGCCGATCTTTGGCCATTACACCACGATATTCGAAGGCATCAACAAACTCATCTCATACGTTGCGCCACCCATCACCGCGGTATTCCTGCTGGGGGTGTTTTGGCGACGCGCGTCAGCCAGGTCTGCGTTCATCACCCTCGTGTCAGGGATTGCGATGGGATTGGTCGCGTTCGTCATCGACTGGTACGACATTTATCGCGGCGATTTCATGCTGATAGCGTTCATCTTGCTTGTGCTGTGCATGGGTGTGATGGTGATCACGGCATTTATGTTCCCGGAACCGCTCAAGCCCGAGGCGGAACTACTTGTCTGGCAACAATGGCATGAGCCGCTGCGTGCCAAGTGCGGGTCGGGCCTGTCAGATTACCGGGTCATGTCAGCGCTGGTTTTTATTGTGTTTGTCACGTTGTACATCACGTTCCGTTGAACAAAGGTGGTTATGAAAAAGTATGCGTACATTTTGGCAACCCTTATGCTGACCGGCTGCGGCACGATTGGAAAACAACCGCAACGTTATGCATGGGTCACGGGCCTCAAACCCGAGAAAGCTGATTACTACCGGCAACTCCATGCAAATCCATGGCCGAGCGTGAACAGGATGATCAAGAAATGCCACATACGGAACTTCTCAATCCATGAATGTGAGATCGACGGGAAGCTTTACTTGTTCGCATACCTCGAATACACCGGCAATGACTTCGAAGCGGACATGAAGAAGATGGCTGCGGACCCGGAAACCCAGCGATGGTGGAAGGAGACCGACCCTTGCCAATCCCCCTTGCCCCAAGCAGAAGCCATAGGAAAAATCTGGGCGGACACGAAAGAGGTGTATTTTCTCAAATAGCACGCACATTTTGCAGCCCGGCGGAGCCGGAAGGAGAATTGTCTGACGGGCACTGCCCCGGCTCCTGCGTCCCTTGATGAGGGCTCTCAGCCACACAGGTCTGCGAAATATCTGCTGCGACTCCGTCGCCAGAAAAACTGCTCTGATCAAGCCCCCCGCTGGACGCAACCTTGCCAGAGTGACTCCCAACCACACGAAACTTTTCCGCCTCAAGGCGGGACTCTAACGGCCGTGGGCGCGACATCGCCCAATGTGCGGGACAACACATCGCCGTTGGAGCTGTTGCGCGTTTACGCGGAAAACTCAAAGCTTTCTGGTCCTGATTGTGGTACCCCGCCGCTTTACCCCTGCTCCAAGGGACGACCCGCGCCGCTCCGAGCCAACTACGTGTCTGTCCCCATATCGGCGCCGAGTGCTTCCTCCACAGACTCCGGCAGCCGCCGATTGGAACACGGGACAATTTGCGGGCTATGCGGCAATCCGGGGGCAAACCTCAAACACCGAGCCTGTCCCTCTATTGGGTCCACAACCAGACAACGAGCCTGTCACCTTGTCCGACTCACTCCTAGAGGTCGTACCATTGTGACCGCCTTACTGGTGGCCAGAGAAGCAGACACGGAGAAACTGGCCAAACTGGCAGCGCGACAGTCTTGGCGAAAATGAATGACTTTTCCATATAGCAATGCAGCGCGGCGTGACTAACAGCCCTCACTGGGGTGTACCCATTGCCTGGATATTTGGAGCGACAGATGTAGTCCGCCAAGGTAAAAGAGTGTCAAACGGCGACAATGCAAGATGGACACGCAAATTGCGGACAACGGCGGCAACGAAATCGATGCGCCCGGTCCCCGAACAAATGCTCGCGAGCGCATCAGAAACCTGCTGGTGAAGCTCTATGGCGACCGAGTGGCCCCAGCCGTTTTTGAGAAAGTCAATGGATTGATCTGTGCGTTATCAAACGGCAGTCCGGTTGGAGCAGACGGTCCAATTTTGTCCTCGAAGGATGTGCTGCTGATCAGTTACCCCGATCAGGTCAGGCAGCCGGGCTGCGTGCCACTGCGAACTCTGGCGGATTTTGCAAAGCAATGGCTCACCGGCATAGTCAGTGCAATACACGTTCTTCCTTTCTACCCGTGGTCGTCAGATGACGGTTTTTCGGTCAAGAGCTGGTTCAAAGTCGCGCCGGAATATGGTTCTTGGAGTGACTTTGACGCCTTTCGACCAGACTTCGGTCTCATGTTCGATGGTGTGTTTAATCACATGTCATCACAAAGCGACTGGTTTAAGAGATTCCTGCGGGGCGACGCAGCATTCCGCGACTTTTTCGTGACGGTTGAAGGCGATCCGGACCTGAAAGCTGTGGTTCGTCCCCGAACGTCGCCACTCCTAACCGAGTTTGCAGGTTCGAAGGGGCCGGTAAAGGTATGGACAACGTTCAGCAGCGACCAAGTGGACCTGAACTTCAGGAATCCAACGGTTCTGGTGAAAGCGATCGAGGCAATTCTCTTGTACGTTCGGCACGGCGCGAGGTTCATTCGGCTCGATGCCATTGGTTTCCTGTGGAAAGAGATTGGGACCAGTTGCATACATCTCCCGCAAACTCATTGCATTGTTCAACTGTTTCGTGCGGTCCTTGACGCGGTCGCGCCGGGCACAATGTTGATTACCGAAACCAATGTTCCCCACGAGCAGAACATCTCCTACTTCGGCGATGGGACAAACGAAGCGCACCTCGTCTATAACTTTTCTTTGCCGCCGCTGGTGTTGCACGCTCTTGCCACTGGCAACGCACAACGCTTGACCGATTGGGCAAGGACCCTTTCCGTTCCGAGCAACCAAACGGCTTTCTTGAACTTCCTTGCATCACATGATGGGATCGGGATTAATCCTGCGCGCGGGATTCTGAACGAGGAGGAGATCACGTTTCTGGTCGAGCGATCCATTAGGCATGGCGGTTTTGTGTCTTACAGGGCAGCTCCCGACGGAACCCAGGCGCCATACGAATTGAACATCAATTACCTTGATGCTCTGTCGGACCCCGGCGCTGCGGAACCGCATCATATCGTCGCGCGGAAGTTTCTCACTGCTGAATCAATCATGCTGAGCTTTCAGGGCGTCCCTGCAATATACTTTCACTCACTGTTTGGGTCGCGTGGTGACCGGGCAGGAGCGGAAGCAAGCGGCATCCCTCGACGGATTAACAGGCAGAAACTCGATCGGGGTCAACTCGAATCAGGGCTGCGCACCCCATCGTCTCTGCGCGCCCACATTTACAGTGCGCATTTGCATCTCCTCGGGGCCAGGCGCAAGGAACCAGCCTTTGCCCCGCACGCACCACAGGCCGTGCTGGACATACACCCTCAACTGTTTGCCGTGCTGCGTGGAAAGCGCGACTCAAGGAAACGTGTTCTGTGCATGCACAATGTGTCTTCGACCAGCCTCACATTCAGGCTGCCTGGCGATATTCTGGGCGACTTTTCATCTGCGCGCGTGCTTTGGTCAAACGGCCCCGTGCCGCAGTCAGCCCTGGGCGAACACTGCGCTCTGGCCCCGTGGCAATCAGTTTGGTTATCGCCAGACTGAGAACAACATGTTGGTCGTGGTTCGGCAACAACAAGCATGTTGAATCGCAGCGCGAAGCGACTAAGCTCTGTCGAGCATGTCAGCCGATGAGCCATTGTTGAAGCTGGTGGGTGTCACAAAACAATTCCAGACAGCAGCCGGTCCGCCTTTGACAGTCCTTGCAGGGATCGATTTCGAACTCGCTAGTGGCGCCGCCGTTGCGGTTGTCGGTCCTTCGGGTTCGGGCAAAAGCACACTTCTCAACCTCGTCGGGGCCCTTGACAAGCCAACCTCGGGTCAGGTGTTTCTCGAAGGTCGTGACCTCGCCGCTTGCTCGCAGGATGAACTGGCAGAAATCCGGAACCGGCGGATCGGTTTTGTGTTTCAGTTCCATCACCTGCTGCCACAGTGCACAGTGTGGGAGAACGTCTTGATTCCCACACTTGCGACATCGAACGAGGTTCTTCGGGATGGAGCGCCCGAACGCGCACGCCGGTTGCTGGCGCGCGTGGGATTGTCGGAGCGTTTGACTCACCGCCCATCCCAACTGTCTGGTGGAGAACGCCAAAGGGTCGCAGTCGTGCGCGCCCTTATCAACGAGCCGCGGATTTTGTTGGCAGACGAACCGACAGGGTCACTGGACAGGGCGTCGGCGGAACAACTCGGTCAGTTGCTTGTGGACGTGAATGTCGAAATGGGAGTGTCTTTGCTCGTTGTAACGCACTCGATGGAGCTGGCCAATCGGATGCATCGGCGGTTTGAGCTCCGGGACGGCAAACTGCGAGAGATCGCAAAATGACTCTTCTCAGGTTCATTCTTCGCAGTCTGGTTCACTACGCCGGTGAGCATGCTGGTACACTGATCGGCGCGGCAATCGGGAGCGCGGTGCTTGTTGGGGCGCTGGTTGTTGGAGATTCGATGCGCGCCAGCCTGCGGCGGTTGACCGAATTGCGGCTGGGCAAGGTGGACCTGGTTTTACGAACCGGCGACCGATTGTTCCGGGCCGGCATTTTTGGCGGACCAGGAACGCAAACTCTAATTGTTCGCCCCGGTCCAGCGATGCAGGCCAGAACACTCGAGTTCGCGCCTGTCCTCCACGTGCCGGCGGTAATTTCGCGAGAAGACGGAACAGCAAGGGCCAATCACGTCAACCTGCTGTGCGTGGACGAGAGGTTTTGGAGGTTTGCACCCAGCAGCAACGCGGCGCCGTTGAGCATGGGTGACGGGGTTTTCCTTAACACGGCGCTTGCCCGAAAGCTCGGCGCCAAAGTCGGCGACCAAGTCGTGATACGCGCGACCAAGCCGCTGGCGCTGTCGCCCGACGCGCCTCTTGCGCCGGAAGAACGCACAACTGTTGGACGGCGATTGCGCGTCAGAGGGTTCATTGGCGACGAAGCGTTCGGGCGGTTTGGGTTGGTGTCGCAACAAGGCCAGCCGCTAAACGCGTTTGTGCAATTGGCAGCATGGTCAGCGTGGCTCGAAGCGCCCAACTTGGCGAACATACTCCTTCTCCGTGAAGCCGGAACAGTTCCCGCGTCGCCTGTCTATACGATGACAAGCACCGGCATGGTCCGCGTTCTTCCACAGCCGGTGACTGAGGTGGCGCGGCTGGCCCTAGCACAACGCTGGACGTTGGAAGACCTGCAAATCCAAACGATCATATCCGATTCATACGTCGAGCTGCGCTCACCACGAGTGTTCCTCGAACCCGCTATTGTTCGCGCGTTCTACGACCAACAAGGCGGCGGGGCGTTGGCCCCGAATCACACAACGCCAGTCGGACAGCCAACCACAGCCGGAGTTCTGACCTATTTTGTCAACGAAATCCGCCGCGGCGACCAATCCACACCGTATTCAATGGTCACTGCTGCCAACAAACCGATCGTCCCGGAAGACCTGAAAGACGACGAAATCATTATCAGCGATTGGCTCGCCGCAGACATCGCAGCCAAACCCGGAGACAACATCACCCTGAAGTACTATGTCATGGGCCGACTAAGGAACCTCGAAGAGCAATCCGCCAACTTCCGTGTCCGCGCCGTTCTGCCGCTGAGCAACCCCGTTTTCGACCGGAATCTCATGCCCGATTTTCCCGGAATAGCAAGAGCCGAGAACTGCAGGGATTGGGACACGGGACTGCCAATCCAAATGAACCGCATTCGCCCAAAAGACGAACAGTATTGGCGCGATTATCGAGGCACACCGAAAGCATTCATAACTCTCGCTGCTGGCCAAAGAATATGGAGCAACCGCTACGGAAACCTGACGGCAATCCGTTATTACCATAACCAACGATCACAAGGGCGTCTCTCGACCACAAATGAACCGGCCTCGACCCCAGGAGTCTCTTCCGCGCTGTTGATGAACGTCACTGGGTTGGTGAAACAGAATGTCGCACCTGAAGAACTCGGGCTGCGCTTCGAGCCCGTGCGAGCCGAATCGATTTCAGCGAGCGCGCCGACACAGGATTTCGGCCAGCTATTTCTTGGTTTCAGCATTTTCATAATTGCTGCTGCTCTGATCCTGATGTCGCTGCTGTTGCAGTTCGGGTTGGAACGGCGTGCGGCCGAGACAGGCACGCTGTTGGCCGTCGGCTTCAGACCCGGACAAGTCCGGCGCATCATGATTGGCGAAACAGGATTGATCGCCCTCGCAGGGGCGGCAATTGGTTTGGTGGCAGGGCCTTTCTACGCGCACGCAATGCTGACGGGTCTGACAACTGTCTGGCAGGATGCGGTCGGTGGAACAGCAATTGTTTATCATGCTGAGACACGGACGATGTTGTTTGGCGCTGCGTGCGCAATGGTGGTTTGCTGGGGAACGTTTTGGCTGGCGCTGCGCAGGCACACTCGCCAACCCGTGCACGTGTTGATGTCGCGCGGTCCGGAACTGGAGTGGTCGGAGGAGACCGTTTCAACCACCCGCAATCGACGGCGCTTGCTGATGATCACCGGAACGGTTTGCGTGCTCTGTGCAATCGCGACTTCAATCGTTTCGCTTGCATGGCCGGACATGGCACAGGCTGGGCTTTTCTTTTCCGGCGGAGCGCTCGCGTTGGCGGGGTTCATGGCAATATTCGCAGCCGCTCTTTCACAGTCAGACCAAAGCCAACAAGAGAACCGCCTCAGCTTATGGATTCTTGGGTATCGTAACCTGGCCCGAAAGCGGAGACGCAGCATGGCCGTAATTGGAATGCTCGCATGCGGTTGTTTCATAGTTGCTTCGATTGGAGTGTTTCGGCTCGAGGCCGTCCCGGAAGCCAACAAGCGCGCCTCTGGGACCGGTGGATTTGCTCTGATTGGTGAATCAACTCACCCCATCCTGCATGATCTTGACACTGAGCGTGGGCGCGAGGTCTATGGTCTTGACTCGCGGGCCCTCGCCGGTGTTTCGGTAGTTCCTTTCAGGGTAAGAGACGGTGACGAGGCAAGCTGCTTGAACTTGGCGCGCCCGACCCAGCCCCGCTTGTTGGGTGTGGTGCCGGAGTTGTTGGACAAGCGACAGGCGTTTGCATTTGCAAAAGTCGCGCGCGGCCTGCCCAGAGAACGGCCATGGACACTCCTCGACCGCAATGTTGCCGGCATCGCGAAAGACGAGGTCCCTGCAATCGGCGACCTCGCATCAATTACATGGGCGCTCGGCAAAAAGGTCGGCGATACGATCGACTACACGGACGAACAGGGGCGCACTTTCAAACTCCGGCTCGTTGCGGCAGTGGCAAACTCAATCCTGCAGGGGACGTTGATCGTGTCCGAGGATGAGTTTTTGAGACTATTTCCGAACACTGCCGGGTACAGGTTTTTCCTGATCGATGCTCCTGCTCAGAGGCAAACCGAAGTTGCAGCAGAGTTGGCACGCAAACTCGAGGAGGCCGGCTTGGAACTAACATCAACCGCCGAACGCCTGGCCGCTTTCAACGCAGTACAGAATACTTACCTGGGCACCTTTCAGGCGCTCGGCGGGCTTGGGATTGTGCTCGGCAGCGTGGGCCTTGGAATTGTGGTCTTGCGGAATGTGTTCGAGCGCCGAGCTGAGCTTGGACTTCTGATGGCTGTTGGCTGGCGCAAGTCAGTCCTTTATCGGATCCTCATGGGCGAGCATGTGGCTTTGCTCATCGCCGGTTTGTGTGCCGGAGTTTTCGCAGCCGCACTGGCGGTGGTGCCTGCAGCGTATGCGAGGCACAGCCACATCCCAACGGGAACACTCGTCCTTGTCCTGTTGGCTGTCGCACTCAATGGGCTTCTCTGGACGTGCGCAGCGACAGCCTTGTCTCTTCGCCAGAACCTTCGCGAAGCGTTGCGCAACGAATGATTTGTCCTCGCTGACGCACTCGTCAGTTAGGTCAAATGCGGCGCAAGAGCTTGGCGGCTTTCGCTGCGTCAGCTGCCGTGTCCAAAGCCACGTAACAAGCGCAGCTCCGCCCAATAGCAATCGCTGACAACCCGCGCAAATTGAGCCCTTCTGCAGCGAGTGCTTTTGTGATCTTTGCGCCCAGACCCGGACGGTCTGTGCCATCGACGCGCACTGCAAACAGGTTTTGAGTCTCTGCGAATCCCGCTTCTTGTGCCGCGCGGATTTGTTTGGCGCCTTTGATAGGGCTGACAAAAGCGACCGCAGCCCCTGGCGCATCAGGGGCGCGCCTCGCCAATACGAACTCGAGGTTGACGCCTGCGGCCGCGAGCTTGTCTAGTTTCTCCGCCAAAGCTCCAGGTTTGTCTTCGATGCTTGTTGCCCATGTCTTGACTAGTTGCACTTTCATACTGATTTCCTTTTCACGTGATCGGGCGGCGCCTTCGCAATCTGGCGCGCCCGTGATGTTCTTTCACTATTCGACCGGCCGGCTTGGCAAGTGACCGGCTGAACCATGCCGCATGTTTATCCACGACTCGAGACCGGGGTCGAGAGGCGCTCGTTGCCTGTCGCTTGCCGTCGCCCTTATCCGGTCCAACGCTACGACACTGGCACTCTAAACCATGTGAGTCAATACGGTCTGCTTGACTCTTAGCCCTCATATTCCGCAGCCCGGCGTTAGCCGGAACCAAAGGACCTGACGGGCAACGCCCTGGCTCCTGCGCCCCCTGATGAGAGCTGTCGAGCACGCCGGGCTGGGAAATATGCCCTGCCACGCCGTCACCGGAGAAGCCCCTTTGATCAAGCCCCCACTGGATGCGGCGCTGCAAGCTCGACTTCCAACCAAATCAACCTCTCCCGCCTGAACCCGGGACTCCAATGGCGACGGTGCTGGCTTCGCCCGACGCACTGAACAACCCATCGCCGTCAGAGTCCCGCTTTTATGCGGAAAACTGAGAGCTTTCTGGTCCTGATTGTGGTACCCGAGCGCGTTTCACCTGCGCCACGGGGCCACCCGCGGCGCTCCGAGCCAACTACGTGTCTGTCCCCATATGGCCCCATTCGATCTCGCCGCTGATCCTGATGGTTTCTCACGCGCTGCCGCGGATGCAGTGGGCGTTGGCAGGCGCGAAGCGCTTGGAGTGCGGCAGCTTGCTGCCGCTTTGTTGTCGTGCGCAAGCACTGTGCCTGTCCCCATATCGGCATGTCACCGAAAACACCGTGCCTGTCCCCGTAAGAGCATCCGAGGGGTTCACCCACAGACTTCGGCAGCCGCGGACTGGAACAAAAGGCAATTTGCGGGCCGCGCCGCAATCCAGGATTAGAACCCAAACAACGAGCCTGTCACTTCATCCAACTCAACGCTATTGCGAAGCCACGCCAAGTTGGCGCCCGAGTTTGGCCGGGTTTTCACCAGATCCGAATGGGCGCAATCGGAACCGGTACTTGTAAGGCTGGCACGGGATCAGGAACTGTTCATGTGGCCACGCGCCCCAACTATCGTCACCACCTACGCCCTGCTGTTTCAAGTCGAGGTTGAGTGTTACAAAATCACGTCGGGGAAGTTCGAACGGGTGCTTGACGTTCTCGAGGTCCTCACGCGTATATCTGAGGGCGTTAACGCTCAACAGCGGCATGCCAACCGCTAGAAGTCCAACACCCGACTTGTTGGACAACGCCACCCAGCGGACATCGACCTTGTTGCCGCTTTCGCCAGGTTCGCTGTAGTCGCTGAAGAACTGCTCTGTCACCGTTCCGGAGTACAGGCCGATTCTGGCGTCTTTTCTGTCACAATAGGTTTCCTGTGGGCCGGGGCCCAACCATGTGATTCGCTCGAATTCATCAGGCAAAGTCATGCGCATGCCGAGGCGGGGAATCTTGGGCAGATCGGTGCGTGCGGGTTCGAACTCGGCCAAAACAATGATATCGCCGGAGGCGCGGACCTCGTACCGCGTTGTCCAGCGAGCATCGATCTTCGGCAGGCGACAAATATGAACTACAGTTACCTTGCCGGACTGGCTTTCGTCGATCAGGCGAGCCTCGATTGGTGCGACAGGAGTGTGCGCATCGCGCCAGATTCCTTGCGACTTCCGCATGTCTCGGCCACGGTCGTTATCTGTTGGCGCGCGCCAGAAATCGGGTTCGAGCGGAGATCGGAGCAGCTCAACGCCACGGTGTTTGAGAGATAACATCGTGCAATTGCCTTGGTCGAAAACCACTGCGAAATCTTTCCCGGAGACTTCAAGTAACCTGCCATATTCTCTGACCGCGAGCTTCTTCTGGGGGGATATTTGCGGCACTGGCGTTGAATCTGGCAATTTCAATTGGTCCCATGCGATCTCATGACCCGCGCGCGCCCACAAAAAATCGTGTTTAAGACGAAAACTCAGGTCGAGGAAGTATTCGTGCCCCGGGGCTGGGTTGAACGGTCTTATCGGTACTGTGACGCGCGTGCTCGAATGCGGTGGCAGGTCAAGCAAAGGCAATTTCCCTTTTTGCACCGGTTTGCCATCGTCCCACAAGCTCCAAGTGCCGACGACGAGATCGGAAAGATGGGTGAAATTCATGTTGTTTTCGATTTCGGCGG
Organism: Verrucomicrobiota bacterium; assembly: GCA_012517065.1. GTDB lineage: Bacteria > Verrucomicrobiota > Verrucomicrobiia > Limisphaerales > J093 > JAAYVR01. The sequence continues at coordinate 12,292 of JAAYVR010000206.1, forward strand.
TGCGCGCGCCGAGGTCAACAGGCCGGCAACGCACTGGCTGGTAAATGTGCTTCACCTCGAGAAGGCCCGGGTGCGGTTTGCGGTCAGGCGAGACCAATCCATTGCAGCAAAAATTGTCGTCGCTTGGCGTGCCGGGCGGTCCGAAATCGCCTCCGTATGCCCAGAAAAACTTGGCTCCTTTAGGCACCGGCCGAAAGACATCGCCGTTTGCCCGGGTTTGGGATTGGCGGAGCCCCTGGTCCACCCAATCCCACACGAATCCGCCTTGCAAATACGGTTTGGCATAGATGAGGTCCCAATAGAGCCACATGTTTCCGCTGCTGTTGCCCATGGCGTGAGCGTACTCGCAGAGAATCAAGGGGCGCGACTGAGGGCTCGAAGCGTACGCGGCGAGCGCCGATGGCGGTGCGTACATCGGGCAGTAAATGTCTGTGTGGGGACGGGTTTCGGCTCGCTCGTAGTGGACTGGGCGGCTCGGATCGCACTTGTGAATCCATGCCGAAGTGGCTTGGAAGTTTGGGCCGTCACCGGCTTCGTTGCCAAGCGACCAGATGACAACTGATGGATGATTCTTGTCGCGTTCGACCATGCGAATCGTGCGGTCCATGTGAGCGGAGCGCCATTCGGATCGTCGCGCTAGGGATTCGGCGCCGTACCCCATGCCGTGGCTTTCGATGTTTGCCTCGTCTATGAGGTAGATACCGTAACGGTCGCACAGATCGTACCATGCGGGCTGGTTCGGATAGTGCGAAGTGCGCACAGCGTTGATGTTATGCTGCTTCATGATGCGGATGTCCCGTTCCATGCTTTCGACCGTGACTGCATGGCCACGATCGGGATCGTGTTCGTGCCTGTTGACGCCTTTAAACAACACGCGAGAACCGTTCACGAGCAGATTGCCGTTGCTCAGCTCGACACTGCGGAAGCCGATGTTGACGGGTATAACTTCGAGTGTCTTTCCTGTGCCATCGCGCAGAACAAGCAAGAGACGATACAGGTTCGGCGTTTCGGCACTCCATTTCATTGGTTCAGTGACGACCGCGGTCAATTTCGCATGTTGTTCTGCACCGAGGTCAACGCTGACATTGGTGCGCATGGAAGCGACCGGTTTTCCGTTTGCGGTTTCGAGAATCGCCTCGATTGCGGCCGAGCTCGGCGATGAACCGCGGTTCTCTATTTTGAGGTCAGCAGACAGCAACCCGTCCCGGTATTCGTTGTCCAGCAGGGCTTTGACCTCGAAATCCCAGATGTGCAGGTTTGGGGGCGACCACAAATAAACGTCACGGAAAATCCCGCTCAACCGCCAAAAGTCCTGATCCTCCAAGTACGAGCCGTCGCACCAGCGGAAGTTCTCGACGGCGATCAGATTCTGGCCTTTGTGTACGGAGGAAGTGATGTCGAATTCAACTGGTGTTCGGCTGTCCTTGCCCATGCCGACATACTCACCGTTCACCCAGAGTTGAAAGAAAGAATTCACGCCATCGAAGGTGATGACGACGCGGCGTCCAACCCAGCTTGTTGGTAGCATAAACCAACGTCTGTATGAATTGACCGTGTTGTTGGGATCGTCTTCGGGAACAATCGGAGGCGTCCACGGCGCTTTCCAAGGGTAAGGAATGTTCACGTAGATGGGAATCCCGAACCCGTGCATCTCGACGTTTGACGGCACCGGAATCTCGGTCCAGCTCGAGTCGTCAAAATCGAGTTTCCAAAAGCTGCTGATGCGGTCTTTATGATTCGCTGCGTACCGGTATTTCCAGTTGCCATTCAAAGACCGGTAGAAATGTGATTTGACGCGCTCGGCGTTGCTGATCGGCCCTATGGTTCGGGCGGTTTTGATGTCGGGGCATACGACCATGGTGGCGTGCGGTTGTAGATTGTTGCGCCCTGTCAGCTCGGGGTTCTCCCAGTCCTTCGGTTCTGCAGCGCTCACCGTGCAACAGAAGACGACAGCCGTGATAGCAGCGACAACTTTGCAAGGTGATTCAACGCCGGGTGCATTTCGGATCGTGCGCGTCTCGCGCTGACTTGTTCGCAGCGGCAGTGGATTGTGTTGCATCTTTCCCGCCAGAGGATACATCGGCTGCTCCCGGGGCTGTCACGCCGAATCGTATCAAAATAGGTTGGCGAGGTTCCACCTCAGACGGACCAGGCATGCAGTGCCATAATGCCCGACGGGTACCCGGCGTTATTGGTCCCTGACTCGCCTTGCTAGAATGTGGCTGCTCAGTAGCGACCTCTTTTGTAACTAGACAATGCCGGGGACGCCGGCGCAAACGTGTAGGAAACCCGCCAGCTCAAGAATGCCTTCTGTTCGGGCTGGTGCGAGGATCGTCGGCGCTCGCCAAATATCGTGTCTGTCACTCTATTTGCTCCGCCGACGCCGAACACCCACCAACGGCACTCCCCGGTCATCGGAAACTTCACTCATGACCCCACAAGGCCACTCCAGCCCGGTCCCACGCGGCTACCACAACATCGTGTCTGTCACTCTATTTGTTCAGCCACCGCCAAACCCTCACCAACCCCTCAAAACAGTCCTCGGAAACTTCAGATTTGACCCGGCAACGCCTATTCAGCCGGCATGAACGCCCCTCCCACCGCCCTCCTCACCCTAATCACCAAACGGACCAAGCCGGCAATGACAACTTGCGAAAAAAATCCCCCATCGCCGAACTCCTTCACCAGGCCTTCGGCATCCCTCAACTACGATCTCTGAAAACGTCCCTGCCCCCTTTTGCTCGACTTAATCCTCCAAGCCCTTACTCGATCGCTCTCACCTTCAAGTCACGCAACACATA
>JAAYVR010000207.1 GCA_012517065.1 Verrucomicrobiota bacterium
CAATGGCGCCGGGAGCGCGGCCGTCCCCGGCCGCATCAGGCCGATGACTGATCGCAGGACCCGTTTCGATTACGCAAATCTGACGACCGAACATGCACCGGCTGGGGGCGGCGAAGAATCGCCGCGCTCCTGCACGCGTTGGAAAAGGCAATGGCGCCGGGAGCGCGGCCGTCCTCGGCCGCATTAGGCCGATGACCGATCGTAGGACCCGTTTCGATCAGGCAAATCTGACGACCGAACATACACCGGCTGGGGGCGGCGAAGAATCGCCCGCGCACCTGTACTCGGTGGAAAGGGCAACGGCGCGTTTCAGAGTGGGAATTGAACCTGGGCCGTTGTTGGTTCCCGAGCTGCAGCCGCTCTTTGTCTGTTACTGTACTGCTAAGCGTGCAACAGCGGCCTCGCACCGAGTGGGCTGCGCTGAGATCAACGCGATCGCGGATCAAATGATGAAGTGCGCGCGAGTTGTTCCCATAGTGCGCGTTCCTGGGGCGAGGTGTGAGGTGGCACCTGGATCGAGATTGTGACGTAGAAATCCCCGCGGTGTCCCTTCGGGCCGGTTGGCAGGCCGCGGCCGCGGACACGCAAGTGTTGGCCGCTGCTTGTGCCGGGAGGCACGCGGATGGACACGGAGCCATCCAGTGTTGGGACTGTTACAGTTGTGCCAAGGGCAGCTTCCCACGGAGTGAGCGGGAGTTGGTAGTAGAGGTCGGAACCGCGAACCTCGAAATCGGGATGCTTGGCGAGTTTGACCCTCAGCAAGAGATCGCCTGGGCGACCGCCGCCGACTCCTTCCTGGCCCTTTCCCGGCACGCGGATGAGCTGCTCTTCGCGGACACCCGGGGGGATGCGAACGCGGAAAGATCGAGTTTCGGTCTGGCCGGTGGTTGGGTTGGTCCAGCGAAGTGAGACTTCGCGGACTGCGCCGTGGAGGACCTCTTCCAATGTAACCATTATGCTGCCTTCGACGTTGGCGCCGTCTTGGGAGAAGGAGCGATCGAATCCTGTTTGGTCTGCGAACTCTTCCGGTTCGGCGAAGCCACGAAATCCGCTGAACGGGCTTGAACGGCCGAAGAACTGCTCGAAGAAATCGCTGAAACCGGTACCGTCGAACTCGAACTGGAAACCTGCGGTTCTGCCGGGGCCGGATGTGAATCTCCATGCGCGGTGTTCTGCACCGGGTGGCGGCTGGAATCCGCCGGTAGCGCGCCATTGTGCGCCGAGCTCGTCGTATCGGCGGCGGTTTTCGGGGTTTCCGAGGACTTCGTAAGCCTCGTTGATTTCCTTGAACTTTTCTTCTGCGGCTTTTTTATCGGTTGCGACGTCCGGGTGATACTTTCTGGCTAGCTTCCGGAAAGCGCGTTTGATTTCCTCGTCGGTTGCGGTGCGTGGCACGCCGAGGATTTCGTAATAATCTTTGAATTCGACAGCCATTTCGTTTTGCGAGGTTGGAGCGCGCGTCCGTTTTTGGGGCGCACGCATTATCTGTTATGATTGTCTTACAATACTCGTCTCGCGTTCCAGTTCCAGTCCCGCGGGTGGCGCTGTGCGACAGAACGAATCCATGGCGAACCTGCGCAGTTGTCGTGGTGGAATCATTTGGTTGCGGCACTACCGCTCCGCTGTGATTCGGGCTGGAAACATGCGTCGGAGGCGGATTGCCCGCCGCTGCGCTTGATGCCGCGGCCCGGATTAGCGGCGAGGCGCTGGCAAATCTTGAAGACCATCTCGGATTGCGTTGGGCAACCGAGTATTTCTGCGACACGGCGTGCGGTGAGGCATTCCATGTTTTGGCTGGCGGCCCGTTTGGCGAACAGAGCTTGAATCCTGGCCTGCAAGGAGAGCACATCATTAGCGGCTTTCTTGCCGGCGGCGACTCCGGGCTGGTGGTAGGCGTTGATATTGATGAGACTTGCGTAGAGGCCGACGGCGCGCTCGAACAACGCGATCAGCGCACCAACGGTGAACGGGGTAACGTCGTTTATGGTAATCGTGATTGACTCGCGAGCCCGGTCGTAAAGCGCCTGGCGTGTTCCCAGCAAAAACCCATGGAGATAATCGCCGCTGGTGATGCCGGGTTCAACCTCCGGGTTAGGGAGGGCATGGTCACGGTCTTTGAGGACTTCAATGAAAACGACGAAGAAATTGTGCAATCCTTCTCGCAATTGCTGGACGTAAGCGTGTTGGTCGGTTGATCCTTTGTTGCCATAGACAGTGATTCCCTGGTTGACCACGTTGCCGTCGAGGTCGCGTTCTTTGCCGAGGGACTCCATCACAAGTTGCTGCAAGTAACGGGCGAAAAGTTCGAGTCGGTCCTTGTAAGGGAGGACGACCATGTCTTTCTGGCCGCGGCCTTTTCCGATGTGGTACCACATGAGTGCGAGTTGTGCCGCGGGATTTTCGACTGCGTTGTGGACCCTTGTGAGTGCGTCGCAAGCTTTTGCGCCATTTAGCAAGGCGCGAATATCAATACCTTGCAGGGCGGCGGGGAGGAGTCCGACTGCGGAGGTTTCGCTTGTGCGGCCTCCGACCCAGTCCCACATTGGGAACACGGCGAGCCATGGTTTGGCATCGTTGGCTGTGCCCTTGGCGATCCGGTCGAGTTTCGAGCCCGGCACGGTGACAGCGACGGCGTGTTGCTCGAATGCGAGGGAGGCGCGGTTGTAGGCGGCCATGGCTTCTTTCATGCCGTTTTCGGTTTCCTTGGTGCCGCCTGACTTGGACACAACAATGCAGAGTGTACGGCCGAGCTGGCCCTCGAGGCGTGCGAGAACAAGGTCGATACCGTCTGGGTCGGTATTATCGAAAAAGTGGATTGCCATCTTGTCTTTGGCCGGGTGACCGAGGGCACGGCTTACGAACTGAGGGCCAAGAGCCGAACCTCCGATACCGATGAGCAGCACGTTTTCGAATTTGCCGTTGGCGCCCTTGATTTCGGCATTGTGAACACGTTGGACGAAACCCTCGATTTCATCGATTGTGCGGCGGATGCTTTCGGCGATGTCGGCATCCGGCGCGAGATCAGGGTTACGAAGCCAATAATGACCGACCATACGTTGTTCGTCCGGGTTGGCGATCGATCCCGCTTCCAAGCGATCCATTTGCAGAAAAGCCTCATTGATGGCAGGGGCCATTTGGCCGAAGAAATCGGCTGGAAAAGCCACGCGACTGATATCGATCGCAAAGCCTATTTCCGGATACTCACGATAATACTTTTCGAATCTGTTCCAGTTTGTATCAAGCAAGTTGCTCATGTCGGCTGCATGGTAACATCTGCTGGTCAGAAATGGAACCGGCAAGAATTACTTTGATGCTGAAATCTCACCGGAGTAAAGGCACGGGCGAATCCGAGGGGGTGACCGGTGAGATTTCCGGGCTGGGTGTATTGGTCTGGTCATGCGGTGGCATTTACGGGCCAGAAATCTCGCCGGATCACTGGCAAAAGCACCCACAGCTTCAATCCAGTGGCGTTTCCGCGTCAGATCACGCTCTATGATGGCGCGAGCTGTCGGTACAGGTGTTTGGACCGATTGATTCTGCAGATTGGAGCGTAAGCGCAACTGTCGCATGCGACATCTGACGCACCAGTGGCGCAGGGATCGACACTGACATCGCCCGAGAGAATGCGTTTGCCGAAATCGCGGATCATTGTTTTGACCGAGGCGAGCATGTTTTGGAAAACATCTGGGGGGACGGCGTCTGTGTATTTGCGCGGCGATTTACCGCGGCGGGAGGCAAGGAACTGTCCGGTGCAGTTTTCCTGATCGTGGAGGCGGTCAAGTTGCGCGAGTGCGTCGGAGCGAAAACGTCCGCGGTGTATGTGTGCTTTGGCGCGATTGGCGACCGGGTCAGCGACGGCCTCGGCGCGGGAATCAGCGGATGATTCGGCGCCGCGAAGAGGTGCATAGAACATTCCGCACGGAATGCATTCTGTGCCGTTTTCGAGCAGCGTGCCGGGGGCGAGATTTGCGATGGCGGCAAGGTATGCGGGCAGTTGCAGTTGGAGGCCGTTGGCGACGTGGGTGTCATTGAACCGGTTTTCGGACAGCTTATAATCGACCACGACGCACCATGCAGCAGTCGTGTGTGGGTCGCGACAAATGTCAACCCTGTCGATTTTTCCGCGGAGCGCAATCGAGCGTTCGGAGTCTATTGGGATTTCCCAAGCGGGCAGGGGCGCTCCTGTGGTTCCGAAGGCTGTTTCGACGGCGCAGGGATCGAACTGGTAGCCTGTGCGCATCCATGCGACGCACTGTTCGACGAAATCCTCGAGGATGCCGACCAATGCCGGGGCTGTCAGTGAACGGTCCTGGGAGGACCTGAACAAATCGCGGGCGTAACTCTGGATTGTTGCCGAGGCTATGTCGGCGACGAGCTGTCTGGCTTGCTGTGGTTCGACATCTCGCCATCGGTATCTGGCGGCGGACAATCTGCGATGGAACTCGGCCAGAACTTCGTGAAGGAACGTTCCCACGTTTCGTGCGTCCAATTCCAGGATTTCCCGTTCCTGTGCGCGCAAACCAGCGCTGACGAAAAACTGGAATGGACACGCGGCGAACTGTTCCAGTTCGCTTACCGAGCAGCGAAGCTTTTTCGGGCCGTAAAGCTTTTCTGCAACAGCGGGTGTGATGGCGTTTTGCGTTAGGGGCGGGACCGATACCGTTTCCTTTGCGATTTGCAGTGCGCGGAATTGTTTGGCGAGTGAATCCTGAATCCGGTCATGCGGCAATTTGGGCATGACCTTGATCAGGCGCGGAACCAACTCATGCGGGTGGATGGCGGTTGTTTGACAAGTGTCCGGACAAAACAACTCGACTTCTATCCTCGGGAACATTCGTCTTAAGGACGATATGAACGGAGAAGGCGTGAGCGGGCGATCGCCGGCATCGCGCTCGGCGTATGTGAGCACGAGTCTGTTGCTTGAGCGAGTGAGGGCTATGTAACCCAGGAACTTTTCACGCGCGAGATGGATGCGTTCGTTGGCGGTGAGGTCAAACCCGTGACTAGCGAGAACAGAACGGTCGGTTTCCGACAGGATACCGGGTTTGGCGGGCATTGTCGGGAAAATGGAGGCGTTCATCCCCAGAACGATGACAAGATCGAGGTTGGGGTTGCGTGAGCGATCGACGGCGCCGACGAGAACCTGGTCAAGGGCCGGGGGTATCAATCCTACGGTGAGGCTTTGGAAGCCCGCTTCCAGCACTGCCACCCACTCGCGCAAATCGAGTCTGTTGTTGGCGAAGGCCAGTTCGACTTCTTCGAGCAAGCTGTTTAACTGTTCCCAGACGGTGCTGTGCAATTGAGCGGGCGGGACGGTTCCAATGGAGGCTGGGGCAGGTTCGTTGCTCCACTCGGCGAGGCGTTTATCGACTTTGAGTTCGGCCCAGAACCGTCGGATTGCACGGGCGAGCGACTGGCCTGACGGTTTGTTTTCGTCGGATTCCAACGCTGCGGTGAGGTTGCGGAAGGGCTTGGCGATAGCGGCGATGAGATGTTGGAGCTGATCGGGCGATTCCCGGTCTGATGCGGTCATGCTGGAAAGCCAGCGGGTTTGATCCCAGCCGCGTGCCAACGCTTCATTTTCGAGACGATCGATGGATTCGTCATTGGCTGGCAGCAGCTCGGTTTTCAAGACGCTCATCCAATCCTGATGTTGCCAGCCGAAGGCGATTGTTCGCAGGGCGGACCTTGTGAGTTCTACGAGTGGATGGTGGGAGACGGATTCGCGCCGATCCAGAAAGAATGGGATTTGATAATGCGCAAAAACTCTGCGGATGACATCGGCGTGGGTCGTAAGAGAACGCACAAGAACTGCGGCATCGCGGAACCTTCCACCGTGCTCGCGGACATGGTGCAAGATTTCGCGTGCGGCGACTGTCGCTTCGAACTGCGGCGTCGAGCAGCGGATGATTTTGATTGGGCCGGATGGTTGGTGGCGTTCTGAGAGCTCGGATTGGCCGGGTCGGTGAGTGATGGCTTTGGACTTTGCTGTGGGAATTGTGGGCGGCATGGGTTCGAGTTTTGGGCGTATCCTGTCGCCGGATTCCCAAGACATTTCGAGCAAGGCGAGTTCTGGTGAAGCTGAGAAGCGCCCGACGTTGGATTGGCGGGGCAAGGTTTCGGTTGTGAGGCTTATGTTTGGAGTCTGGTCGAGGCGCGACATCAGCGTCCGGACGGTGCGTCCGACGATGCACCAAGTAGAGTTCCACGTGGGAACTTCAGCGCAGGCCGATTCCGCGCAAAATGCGAGCGTGGCTCTTTCGCAGAGAGGCAACAGAGTTGCCAACAACTCGATTTCCTGTGGAGATAGCTCTGCAAATCCGTCGAGCCACAATCCTGCCCATCGCGGTTTCCAGTTTGTGGGGGTGTTGATTGTTTTTGAGGAGACACGCAAAGCGTTGGTCGCGAGGTCGAGGAGTGAACCGACGTCATGCAAGTGATGGTCTTCGAGCCAGTCCATGTATGCGCCAAACAGCATGGCGATGTCTTCCAATTTGTTCCGGAGTCGGGGCTGGTCAGTAAGACCTTCTGCAATTGAGCGGAGTTGTTTTGGCGAGAGACCGTGTTGCTGGAGTTCTCGCAGGGTTTCCGAGAGTTCGAGGGCGAACCCTGGAAGGCGCGCAGTGGGATGAAAAAGGCGGAGCGAAGGCGCGTTTTGATGCAAGATGGCGCGCAGGACCATTATCTTGCCTTGGTCACTCAGGACCGGGCATGGGGCTTGGCCGAGAGCGGACAGGATGTATTCGGCGAGGCGTTCGAAAGAGACGATGCTGAGCCGGGTGTAACCCGGGATTTGATGTGCAGCGAGAATTTGCCTTTCGAGCTGGAAAGTAGCCTGCTTTGGGGCGATGAAAACCAGCGGGGGCCCAGCGGGATTTGATTCGAGTGCGTTGCAGATTTCTGTTATGCAGCGGTGGGTTTTCCCGCTGCCGGCAGGTCCTGTTACGATTGTGACTTTGGTTCTTGTATTCATGACTTGCCGTTCACAATTCGCGGCTGAATCGGTCAAACCTCGACGGTGTCGCCTGGTCCCGGTTGGAGAAGGCGGAGACGCGGCTTCGAAGCTGCCAAGGCGTTGGCGAACCATTCACGTGAGGAGGGTGCGCCGTGAGCGAGAATGACGGTGTGTTCGGCGACCTCTTTTGCGAAGGCGAGCAGTTCGTCGCGATTGGCATGAGCTGTGAGATCGAACTCGGCCAGCTCGCAATGGCGAGTGATTTCGCCCACGGCGTTGCTGAACAGGAAAGGTTTGCCTGGTTGGCTTGCTTTGAGTCGGCCACCCGGCGTGTCCGGGTCGGCGTAACCGACGAACAAAATGCCGTGTCGTTCGTCATGGGCGAGGCGCAAGGCGAGGTCATGTGCGGCGGTGTTTTCGTTCAACATTCCGGCTGTTACGACAAAGATGTGGCCGCCCTTTGGTTTGAAGGATTGTACTGTTTTGGGGTCAATTACGATGAGGTTGAGTGCCTCGTTGAGGAGGAGGTTGGTGTGGTGCCGGTGTGTTCGATGCGCTTCGAGGTCGTATATTTCCGTGAAGACACGGCCCAAACCGCCGATGTAAATGGGCTGAGGTCGGAGCCTGCCTTGCTGCATCCAAAGAGCCAGCAGTGCCAGTACCTCTTGAGTCCGACCCAGTGCGAAGGCCGGGATGAGAACGCAGCCTTTACGCTTGAGGACGCGCTTAATTGCTGCGAGCAATCGTTCTTCTTCGGCCTCGCGACTGAATCCTTCTGGCACGGGGTGACTTCCGCGGGTTGTTTCGAGGATAACGACATCTGCCTGGACATCTTCGAACCTTGCTCCCTTCAGCAAGGTTTGATCGCGGAATGAGACGTCGCCGGTATAGAAAAGCGTTTCGCGCTTGCCTCTGACGAGGATACCTGCGGACCCGAGAGCATGTCCGGCGTCGAGGAACTCGAGGGTTGGTGAAGCGAAACCGGCGCGTGTTTTGTGGAGGGCGGCCCACTCGATTTCGTGCTCGTATTTGAATCCTTGGAATCGTGGGGCGAATTCGTCCACCTCGTCATGGCTGTAGAGCGGGTATTCTGTGATACCGAGTTCCTGTCGTTGGCGGACCATGACATTAACGGAGTTGTGGAGCACGCGTTCGGCGAGGAAATAACTCAAGTGCGTCATGAGCACGTGCGCTCGTGGGAATCGGCGCATTGCTATTGGCAGGGAACCGATGTGGTCGTGATGACAATGAGTTACAGCGATGGCGTCCACCTCGACGTTGCCTAGTCGGTCGAACATCGGAAGGCTTTGATAGCCCTCCTGGCGAGGATCGGTCCCAGCGTCCAACAAAAGGCGGTGCCCGTCGATTTCGACGAGCCATGCGCTTGCGCCGATGCGGTCAGCAGGATTCAGGTTTGTGATACGCATTTCGTTTTTGAACACTTACAGTGCATCACCTGTCCTAAAATATGCAACAGGCATCTTTCCGCTGTTTGTGAAAGGGTTTCGTCAGGGTTCCTACGCCACAGGCGGATTGCCCCGGACCTTGTGGTACCGGGGTGGTGAGGTGGTTAGTTGTTTGGGTTGGGCGGGCACCGTGATGGTGCCCGCCGATTTTGTTCGCTAGCAACCTGTTCTTCCGCAGGGGGTTCAGTTATCAAGCCGCCTTAAGCGGGCACTTTGGCGCTTGTCGCCGGGCGCGGCTGTGGATTGAATTCGGCGCGTCATGCGCTTTGCAATGCCATCTTGGAGAACCTTCTCAGCGACCGCGAATTCTCTTGTTGAACGAGCCTTTTGCCTTCGATCTATGCAGTTTGGGACCGGACATCATCTTCCTCGAGGGCGACAAAGTTGCCTTGGACAGAGTGGCGCGGCGGTGGGTCAAACCTGCAACGAATGCCTTTACCTCTTGGTGATCATGTGGATAAGGCTGCGCAGTGCTGTGGCGCTGAGACTTAGGGCGTGGCTGTATTTTCTGGCAGCGTTGGCATTGCTTGGCTGCATTGGATGCAGGAGTGCGCGGTGGGATTATTATCCCATCGGTTTGTTTGGTGTGAAAGACACCAACGACCTCGAGCTGGTGAAGGCAGCCGGGTTCAATGTGGTTACAGGGCCGGCGACCCGGAGCTGGCTGGACAATGCCAGAGCGGCGGGTTTGGATGTTCTGGCCTTTCCAGGTGTAAGTGCGGGCAAGCGATTTGACCGGGAAAAAGCCGCGAAGCTTTTACGGGATTTTGATCGGCACCGAGCGGTGTGGGGATGGTATCTGTGCGACGAACCCGATCTGCACAGGCTTGATCCAGCGGATGTTGCTGCGGATTGTCGGTGGTGGAGACAATCCGGGGCGACGAAGCCGGCGGCGGTCACGGTGTATCACGGCGCGACTGCAGCGCATTACGGGGTGGAAGCGGATGTTGTTCTTGTGGATCGATATCCTGTGCCATGGCAGCCGCTGGCGGCTTTCAGCCAGCAATTGCAACTGGCACGACTCGCGATTGGGCCGAAAAAGAAGTTGGTAGGCGTGGTTCAGGCGTTTGATTGGAGTTATCACACCGATGCAATCTCGGCTCCGGGACCGTTTCGTCCTCCGACGTACGATGAGTTAAGGTGCATGACCTATTGTGCTTTGGTTCAAGGGGCTGACGGATTGTTCTATTACACTTTTGATGATGGTCGGTGGCGAATGCGCGAACATTTGGGCACATGGCGGGATTTGCATGCGGTGGTTTCGGAGGTTAACGCGCGGCAGGCTCTTTTTGCCGGGAAACGCAAATGGTGGCCAAAACAACACAGGTACACCAATCCCTCCGATGGTTTTAACGAGGCGCTGGACAGCAGCATAATCAGCGCTTTGCTGGTTGTTAAGGGCGGACAAGGGGACTGTCCTGAGGGCGAGTATCTTGTGGCCGTAAACACAACCAGCAGGACGATCGAATACGTTATCAATTCGCCATGGCGTGGGTTATTGTACGTGCCGGTGTTTGGCGAGCAACGTGTGGTCGGCGTGGTAAACGGCTGGTTGAGCGATGTGTTCGGGCCGTATGCTGTTCGCGTGTATGGCCCGGTCAGGTTTGGTGGGTAGTGCTCAATCGATGCACGGCTGGTATTCGGGAATATGCTTTTTCAGGAGGACCTTGAGTTGTGATGCAGTTGACGAATCGAGGGCAGTTTCGAGTTCTGCCAGAGCATTCCTGACTGTTTCCAGTGGCAACGGGTCGCTCGAGAAGCGCTTGATCTTCGGGTGTGGCGTTGGCACATAACTCTCGCTCGTATAAGAGATTTCCTCGAATAATTTCTCGCCGGGCCGCAGGCCAACGAACTCGATTTTGATGTCCTCGTCGGGTTTGAAACCACTCAGTTCGATCATTTGTTTTGCGAGGTCGAGTATTCTAATTGGCCGGCCCATATCGAGAGCAAAAGTTTCGCCGCCCGCACCGAGGGCAGCACTTTGAAGAACGAGCCCGACCGCTTCGGACACGGTCATGAAATAACGAGCTGCATCTGGGTGCGTGACGGTGACCGGTCCGCCGGCCTCAATTTGTCTGGTGAAAATCGGTATGACACTTCCGGATGAGCCCAGCACATTGCCGAAACGGACAGACATGAACCTTGTTGGCGTTGGATGGGCTGCGGCGAGGGCTTGGAGGAAGATTTCCGCCAGTCGTTTGGTGGCGCCCATTACGCTTGACGGGTTAATAGCTTTGTCTGTGGAAATGAGGACAAACCGTTGAACGGCGGCTTCACGGGCGAGTTCTGCTAGGTTTGCGGTTGCGAGAGTGTTATTGCGGATGGCTTCTGCGGGCTGGCTTTCCATCATGGGAACGTGTTTGTGGGCTGCGGCATGAAACACGACTGTGGGGCTATGCAGCCTGAACACGTTCCGCATGCTGTCGGTATTGCATACGTCAGCGACTATCGGGCGGATGAGTGATCGATGACCAATTTTGATGAGTTCTTGTTCGATCTGGAACGCAAGGACCTCGCATCGTTCAACCAACAGCAGCGATTTTGGGGAGAATGCGGCTATTTGACGGCAGAGTTCGCTTCCGATGCTACCGCCTGCGCCAGTAACCATCACGGTTTGGCTACGGATGATTCGTTCGATACTTTCTGTTTCGATATCCACCGGTTCTCGGCCGAGCAGGTCAAGAATCTCAACCGGTCGCAGGCGCGTGACTCGCACCTTGCCGGTGGCGAGTTCGTCTATTGCCGGGACAGTTTCAAACTTGAGTTGGAGGGACTGAAGAAGCCTGACGATTTCAGCGACACGTTTGGCGGGCGCGCTCGGCATGGCGATCACGACTTCATCAAGCGAAAGTCGGAATCGTGGTTCTTGAAGAACTTCGGGTCTCCCTACCACGGGAATTCCGTGTATATTCGACTGCCATTTCTCGGGGTTATCGTCGAAGAAAGCGGCCGGTTGGAGTCCGAGCCCTTTGCGTGCGATTAGTTCTTTGGCGAGGCTTGCGCCGACGTCGCCCGCGCCGATGATGCCGACTCGTCGTGGATGAGATTCGCCGGGCCCGGCCCCGGTGCGGCGTTCGCGGGCCATTCGCAGTCCGAGTCGGACTCCGGCAATTCCCACAGTCGATAGCAGGAAATTGGTCAGAATGATGCCGCGCGATGCGATTGGATGAATCGGGCTTATGTAACGGACTGCCAACAGAAACAACGCCACGGCTCCGGTCGCACACAAGACGCGCTTGAAATCTGGCACACTGAAATACCCGAGCAGCCCCGAAAACTGGCCGAGTGCGTACAGCAAAATCAGCGTGGGCGCCAGTGTCCACGGCCAGCTTGTGAGCATTTCGCGATGGAAGTTGTCCGGCACGGCGAAATCGAACCGCAACTGATAAGCGAGCCAGTGGCTGAGGAGAAGGACGCTGACATACAACGCCATGAGGAAGGCCTGACGGCCAACAAGTGAACTGCGGTGCGATACTTGGTTCATGGCACGAAATTGTCGGCCGCCGCGACGGCTCTGATCATTGCCAGCGACTTGTTGACGCTTTCGTTGAACTCGGCGTCGGGCATTGAATCAGCGACCCAGCCGCCTCCTGCTTGGATATAGGCGTGGCCGCCCTTTATCAGGGCGGTGCGGATTGTGATGCAAGAGTCGAGGTTGCCGCCGAAAGAGAAATAACCAACGCACCCACCATAAGGGCCGCGTTGTGTTCCTTCCAGTTCGGCTATGATTTGCATGGCGCGGATTTTTGGGGCGCCAGTCAGGGTACCAGCGGGAAATGTCGCGCGCATCAGGTCAAAAGTGGTGTGGTTTGGGGCAAGCCGACCTTGGACGCGAGACACGATGTGCATGACGTGCGAGTAGCGTTCGATGATCATCAGGTCGCGCACCCGGACAGAGCCGTATTCGCAGACACGGCCGAGATCGTTTCTGGCAAGATCGACCAGCATTACGTGTTCGGCGCGTTCCTTGGGATCGCGTAGCAGTTGATCCTGAAGTGCCTTGTCCTCTTCGTCGGTTGTTCCACGAGGGCGTGTTCCTGCGATTGGTCTGATTTCGACGTTTTGGTCCTCACAACGCACGTGGGTTTCGGGTGAAGCGCCTACCAGTGCGAAACCGCCCAATTCCAGTAAGAACATGTAGGGCGACGGGTTGATTGTGCGCGCAGCGCGGTAAACGTCCAGTGGTTTGGCGCGCGTTGGCACTGTAAACCGCTGTGAACCCACAACCTGAATGATATCGCCGGCAAAGATGTATTCCTTGGCTTTTCGGACGTTGTCCTTGAACTGCTCGGCCGATATATTGGGTTTGACGGGGATGGCCGGGATTGGGTTTGGGAGGGCGACAGGCTCGTGCCGGGCCGGCTGGGCGATCAGGGCCAGCAACCTGTCGATTTCGGTGACCGCTTGTTCATAGGCGGTTTCGGGACTAACCCCGGGTCCTATCGAGGCATTGACAATCACACTCAATGTCTGCGAAACGCGGTCGAAAACCAGCAGTTCATCGGCTATCAAGAAGCAGAGCACGGGCGTTCCAAGTTCGTCTCTTTCGGGTTTGGGGACAACCGGTTCGACGTCGTGTATGAACTCATAGGCTAGGTATCCGACTGCGCCTCCGGTGAAACGCGGGAACCCCGGCAGAGAAACGGTTTGGAACCTTTGCAAGACCCGTTCGACAACTGCCAAGCCATCTGGCACTTGACGGTCAGACCGTGGGTCTGCGTTTCTGACAACCTCGAATTCCTGGACCGGCCGATGATTCTCGAGAACTGTGACCTTGGATCCGTATTGAACGATTACGGAGCGCGGGTTGCTTCCAAGAAACGAATACCTGCCAACGTGTTCTCCGCCTTCCACTGATTCGAACAAGAATGACTCGCCATGCCCACGGATTTTCACATAAGCCGAAAGCGGCGTTTCGAAGTCGGCAAGAACACGCTTTGCAACGGGGATAAGATTGGCCCCGGCAGCGAGACGAACGAACTCTGTTTTTGTTGGGAAGTACACGGTTTAAGAATCCGAATTGCTCTTGCGCCACACGCGCCAGACAGCCATCAAAGAAAACATCACAACCAGAACAGCGTACGCGATCACGCCCGTGCCGATGCCAAACGGCACAGGTTTCCAATCACTGAAATGTATCAATGCCGCTCCAAGAGCCGCAAACAACAGCCCCTGGGCAACAAGGCAAAAGATGAACAGCCCGGGCTTCGATTCCGCCAGTCGCTCGCTCAGCCATGCGCGATAGAATGGCTCGCCCATGCTCCGCATCAACCATGCCGACTGGAAGTTTCTTGCTGCGACAAGAACGCTGGCAGTGATTATGACGATGGCCGGCAACGGCCACATGCCAAAAACGGTGCATACGAGTGCGTTGACCAAAATGCTGCCGCGCCAACCCAGTTTGCGCGCGATTGGGTTTGCTTCGAGCTCGAGATTTGGGGTGGCAATCCACGTGCTCAAAAAATCCAACCCGCGTGACAGCACCAGCAACGCCACGAACAGGAAATAACTCCGGCTGGCAAAAGGTACGAACGGCTCCATTAGCTTTTCCCGTAAACGTCGTCCGGGTTAAACAGTCTCTCCTCGGTCACGCGACAGCCCTGGCCGTCTTCAGTGACACTGCGAAAAAAACATGACCTGTAACCTTCGTGGCAAGCCGCACCGATCTGTTCGACCTTTATCAGCAGTGTGTCGCCATCGCAATCGAACGCGATGTCTTTCACCTTTTGCACGTGACCGCTTGTTTCGCCTTTGATCCAAAGTTTCTTGCGTGAGCGGCTCCAGAAGACGGTTTGGCCGCGTCTGATTGTTTCTTCGAGTGACTGCCGGTTCATCCACGCCATCATGAGAACCTGGCCGGTGGTGGCGTCCTGAACGATGGCGGGGATCAACCCGTTCTGATCAAACTTCAACTTATCTAGTGCTTGCATTTGGTTAGGCTTCCAAGGTTTTGATGTCGATGCCCAGCAGACGGACGGGTATCCCTTTGGAAGCAAGGTACTCTTTTACCTGCTCAATGGTGAAGTCGCCGAAATGAAAAATACTCGCAGCGAGAACCGCGTCGGCCCTGCCGCGCAACAGCACCTCGGCCATGTGTTCGAGTGTGCCCGCGCCGCCGCTTGCCACCACGGGGACGCCGACGCTTTCGCTGATTCGCCTTGTGATTTCGACGTCGTAACCCGCCTTTGTGCCGTCGGCATCGATGCTGTTGAGGACGATTTCGCCTGCACCGGCCGCGACTGCTTCGCGGGCCCATGCGAGTGCTTCGCGCCCTGTGGGTCTGCGTCCGCCATGCGAGAAAACCTCCCATCGGTCTGGCCCGACACGTTTGGCGTCGATTGAGACGACGATGCATTGGCTGCCGAACTTTGATGCGCCCTGCCGAATGAGATTTGGGTCGGCCAGCGCTGCCGAGTTAATGCTGACCTTGTCAGCGCCTGCGTTCAGCATCGTGCGCATGTCTTCGATGGTCCGGATTCCGCCACCGACTGTTAAGGGCATGAAACACTGGTCGGCGACCTGTTGGATGACGTCCACCATTGTTGCTCTGCCGTGGGCGCTGGCTGTGATGTCAAAGAAAACCAGTTCGTCTGCGCCTTGCGCGTTGTAGCGCAGCGCCAGATCAACCGGGTCGCCCACGTTCCGCAATTCACCGGCTTCTGCGCGGCCGAACTGCCGTCCGCGGGTGACCTGACGATCGTGCACGTCCAAACACGGAATGACACGCTTTGCCAGCATATGTTTCAATGGTCCGCGAAAAACCGTATAGAGCCAGGCGGTTCGGCTGACAAGGCAATAAGTTGCAGACGCAACAATTTGGGCGGCGGTAAAGTCATTCCCGCAGCCGCGGTGTTGCAGTTGCAATTCACATGTGCACAAGCCGTGCGCTATGCACTCCGGTCAATTCCACACTTGGTCGTTTGTTGCAGAAGCTTGAACGTTTAACGTGCAACGCTCAACGCGCAACGTTCAGAGGCGATGCCGCTCGATGAATGCTCGTTGCAAAGCCGCCTAAAGGCGGGACTCTAACGGCCGTGGATGCAGTGGGCGGTGGTAGGCGCGAAGCGTTTGGAGTGCGGCAGCTTGCTGCCGCTTTGTTTTTATGCTCGACCAACGTGTCTGTCCCCATGTGGCCCCGTTGTCCTGCGCCGCTGATCCCGATGGTTTTTCAGGCGCTGCGGCGGATGCAGTGGGCGTTGGTAGGCGCGAAGCGTTTGGAGTGCGGCAGCTTGCTGCCGCTTTGTTTTTATGCTCGACCAACGTGTCTGTCCCCATGCCTCGTCATCCGCAAAACCGCTTTCGCGTATTCCGCGTTTTTCGTGGTTACAACCAACCAAATCGTCGGTTGCTCCTTCCCAAATCCCATCGGTTGCATGAGACTATTCTGTCCAGCCCGCAAATCTCACCGCCTGACCAGACCGCGGCACCCATAGCTTCATCCCGATAAGAGTTCGGCCTGAGGTGGCTCGATGGACATTGCATCAACCACGAAACACACGAAATACACGAAAACGGTGCTGTGATAGTCCGGGCTTTCAGCCCTTGGATTGTGGAAGGTGATGTCGAGAAGGCGCTTGTCGTGGGGCTTCGCCCCACGCTGGTATGGACCGCGCCGTTGGCGCTTCGATGACCGAGCAATACAACCACGTTGTCGGTGGCAGCGTAGCTGATCGTTTCAGGCATGAACGCACTTAATGTGTTTCAGACCGGTAGTTTTAGTGGACCACTGACTCGAGGGCCGAAGGCCCGGCCCCATACCAGCCTGGGCCAACGGCCCAGGTGACAGGCCCAAGAG
>JAAYVR010000208.1 GCA_012517065.1 Verrucomicrobiota bacterium
AGTGACGAATGCGCTCAACACCAGTGCGACAACACGCGCACGGTGACATACACGCGCGGGCGTGATTTGAGCGGGACGCTGGACGGCGCCGGCGGGATCGGCGGATTGTTGGCGCGCAGCCACGGCTACAGCGGAGGAAGCTGGAGCGATCACAACTTCTACCACGCTGACGGGAACGGGAACGTGACGGCGTTGGTGAACAGTGGCGGAACGTTGCAAGCCAGTTACATTTATGATCCGTACGGCCGATACCTGACCGGCAGTGGAACGTTGCTCACAGCCAACGTGATGCGTTTTTCGGGCAAGCCTTGGGTGTCATTCCTGGGTTCCTCCGCCACAAGCGGGCTGTACTACTACGGCTACAGGTTCTATGACCCGTATTTGCAGAGGTGGTTGAACAGAGACCCAGTGACATGGCGGGGAAGCATTAACCGTCATGGTGCGTTCAAGAATGCACCATCGCTCTTGGTGGATGTCCACGGTGATGACACACTGCGCACTGTGTTTGTGTTGAGAATGTTCGGCCTGGCAATGAAGGAGTACGCGTGCGTCCGGGGCATAAGCTCTGAGGTTCATACAAACTACTGCGGCAGTGGAGGGACTATAGCCCCGAAACAGTCACCCCTAGATACATCCTGCCGCGTAGCACACTGTATCGTTAACTGCAGAATCAAGCGAGAGTGTCTTGGGGGCGGGCTGACCGCTTACGCAGCAAGCTGGTACAAGGAGCATGTGGAACCCTTCCGGTCCAATGTTGGACTGGTTGTTTTTGGAATCGAGATTCCGTGGTATGAAGACCAATGGAATCCCGCAGATTCTCCTGGGGACTATGCCGCCAACAAGCTGGGACGGGATTTGGCGTGTTGGCGCAAGCAGAGTTGTGAGGAAGCCTGCGAGGAAAGAGTGAGGGAAGTTGGCTACTTTAATGACATGAACCGCTGATGTGCGAGAAGCAATCGGTATGAGAATCTGTAGTCTGATCTTTGGTCTGGTGAGGAATTTGCTCGCATTGTTGGGCGCAGCAGTAACTGTGTGCGTACTTGCACTGATCGCATGGGGGATAATTTCACCACCTCCTCGCCCAGAAAAGCCGAGCGCTCGTGAGCTTGAGGCAAGAATTGTGGCGGCAGGCCTGCGTCTATATAGAGAAGCTCACGGCGAATGGCCGCGGTCCTTGGAACAACTGAAGCCAGAGTTTTTGCCGACACGCGTTGTTGTGAACCGGTATGTGTATTTCGCCCGCGACCAGGAAGTACCGCATATCATAGCAATCCAGACGGATGACACAACTGGGCTGGTTGTGCACATTTATGCGAGTGGGGAAATCTCCAAGCCAACTGCCGATTAAGGGCGCCCTCCGTCGATGGAATGACTTTTACAAGCCAGAAATGGAGTTACGGGTACGATTCTGCGCAGAATCTTGTCAAACGGACAAACAATACGACTGTGGAGACTTTCACTGTGAACGTGCTCAATCAGTTGACCCTGATCCCTGATTCGGTGCCCTCGTACGATCGGCGGGGAAATCTGGTCAGCCGGGTTGCGTCTGGGAACATTCCGTGGAAAGAGCTCTATTACAGCTACGATCACGAGAACCGGCTGACATGTGTGCAGACTGACACCTATTACACGCCCGAGTCGTACAGGTTCAAGGTGGAGTTTGTGTATGACGGGCTGAGTCGGCTGCGGATCAAGCGCAATTACATCTGGTCAGGCGGAGGATGGTATGGAAGCGGGGGTGAGACACGGTACCTGTATGATATGTCTGCCGGAGGGGCAGCTGGGATGCTGATTGTCCAGGAACGTGACGGCGCCAACTGGCCGACAGTGACATACACGCGCGGGCGTGATTTGAGCGGGACGGTTGATGGGGCTGGCGGGATTGGGGGATTGTTGGCGCGGAGTCACGGATACAGCAGTGGGAGCTGGGCATATCACAACTTTTATCATTCCGACGGGAACGGGAACGTGACGGCTTTGGCGGACAGTGGTGGGACATTGCAGGCCAGTTACATTTATGATCCGTACGGCCGATACCTGACCGGCACTGGAACGTTGCTGACCTCGAACGTGATGCGATTTTCGAGCAAGCCGTGGGTGTCGTTTTTGGGTACGTCGGCAACAAGCGGGCTGTACTACTACGGGTACAGGTTCTATGACACGTATTTGCAAAGGTGGGTGAACCGAGACCCCATCCCAATATCAGCGACGATGAACCTGTACGCATTTGCGCAGAACAGCGCGTATCTGTACCGTGACTTTTGGGGGTTATCCGACGAACTCGACCTTCCATTCGGCCCAAGGTTCACGACTGGCAATCCGCTGAATCCGATCAACTGTGAACAGCTTGAGGCACTGATAATGGACCTCCAACGTAACGCTGTGGGGCACGAGCTCTACGGCGCATGGGCCAAAGCGTACTTGGAGCAACTGCTAGACATTTGGGATGATTACTGCGATGACGATCACGGCGATTCGGAGTGTCCGGCTGTGGGACCCGCCCCTGTGCCCCAGCTCCAACCAAGTCCCGCAGTGTTCAGTAGCAGTTCGCTGCGAAACGCACCTAGTTGGAGCCTGCCGTGGCAGCAGCCTTGTCTGACTGCGACTGGCTCGATGATCATTGTCGGCGGAGCAATCATCGTTATCGAATGCTGGCTCAATCCCATCAACGGACCTCTACCACCTTGAAAGATGCAAGCCACGCCGACACCACCCAAATCTAGGACCTGTGGCTCTGCTCCTCAGCCAAGCCCCTTGCTGCAGCTTGCCTTGGCTTACGTGGAGGACATCGCTAGTGACGACCTTGGCCTCGATTTCCTATTGGATCTGGCGGGCCTTTGTTGGAGAGTGGGCCTTGAGCACGAAGCATTAGACCTTTTCGATCGAGCCCTGCGTAAAGCCCGTGGATTCCGCTACGACTTCAGAAGAGGCTCAAGCCTCGTATCCTGCGCGAGTGCGCTCAGGGAGTGTAGTATGACAACCAAGGCCACGGAAGCTCTCCAAGAGGCCATTGCGATATACAGGGCGGGATCGCCAGAGTGGTCGGTTAGGGGGTTGCTAATGCAACTGGTTGCCGAATGTGCCGCGTCAGGACAGTGGGAGTGCGCCCTCTCACTCGCCTCAAGCTGCGCGGACGCCGAAACACGAAATGAAGCAGTGCGCCTTGTGATTCTCAAGATGGCTGAACGCGACCTTTGGTTGGAAGCAGTCCGCCATGTGCATGAGCACTTTCCGCCCGGACACCCTGCGCGGGCAAGAGTTGTGGTGACCTTGGCCTCCGTCGCACTTCGAGCTGGCAAGCCGGACTCTGAACAGGCTGCCATCGTTGCGCGACTCGCTGACCAACTCCAAGGATACTTGGGAAGGCAACGGAAGGCAATGGGGTCAGACATGAATGGCGCTTAGATTAGGCCCTTGATTTTCGCGGGTTGTTTTTCCAGTAACGGTTGCGGTGCGGGATTTCTCTGAATTGACACCGTGGTTTGTTGAGGAGGGGAAAGGGCTTGGGACGGCGTTTGACCGCGCGGGGTTCACCACGGCCTG
>JAAYVR010000209.1 GCA_012517065.1 Verrucomicrobiota bacterium
CACCCGGACCAGTATGTGAAAATGATTGCTCATCACACAGTGGCTCACCAGCTCGATACCGCAGAACCTGCACAGCCGCTTGATCAATCCCTCAAGCTTGTATTTGCACAGTTGATCCAGCAGATGCTCCTTGCCGACGATCCTGGACATGCAGTGATAGACCACAGTTTTACCCTGAAGTTTGATTCTGGGCAGTCTCATTATAACCTCCTTGATTTGTATTGTTGTTCTCCTTGCAACAGGGCGACAGGGTCGCAGCCGTGCCTCCCATTGGCCGACTGGTTGGGCGGGTCCGGGTCCGGAACCCGGGGCGCCCAAATATCGTGTCTGTCCCTCTATTTGGGGGTAAAATTGCACAACACGCTCCGGGAGTCAAACGAGGCTGTCGTGCTATGAAGGGTTCCAGGCTGCCGAGTCGGAAGTGGCTACCGAGATGTCGCTGGAAATGTCACGGACATGAGCACACACAGCGAGTGCAAACGACCTCGCTCAACAGCAACTTCTTAGGCCGCATATTTCGTACCCTGAGCAGTCTGCGAAACGGGTTTCTTCGAGAGATCAAAGAAGATGCGGGCCTTGGAAATCTCACCGCCTGACCAGACCAAGACACCGAAAGCTTCATTCCGGTGATATTTCCGGGTTAGAGAGCTGGCACAATCGCGTCCAAGGGGTTGATTCCACAGATAGTGCGGAAAAGCCTTGAAGCCGGAAATTCTGGGTTGGTGGTCTGGGACCGTCCACGGGACAAGTCACGGGTGTGAAAAAGGCGCTTGCATCTTTTTCGGCCTCGACTACTGTGTCGCCTTGCCTGGACGCCGCGGGTGCGGCTGTCCGTTGAGGCTGAAACAGTGGTAGTTGAACAATTAACCTGACGTCAATCTCCGTTGCCTGTGCAACGTGTAACCCGGCCGATGAAAGTGTCGCTGCGTCCGGTGACGTGACAGTCGGGGTGGGCAACGGAGGCTTTGCCGGGTGCGTTTCCCGGACCTGGCTTCCCACAACGCCACGCCGCGAGGCGAATTAATCAACATTTATGCTGACAATGGAAGAAGCCCTGAAGCAAAGCGAGAAGCGCTTTGCGGTGGGCGAGATAGTGCCTGGAACAGTTATTGAAATCCGCCCGAAAGAAGTTTTGGTGGATATAGGGTACAAGAGCGAAGGAGTGATCCCCATAACCGAATTTGAGGATTTGCCGAACCTTAAGGTTGGGGATGTAGTGGACGTGCTGATAGAACGGCTCGAAGACCGCGAGGGGATGGTTGTCCTGTCGCGTGAGAAAGCAGAGTTCAAGAAGAACTGGCAGCGTATTCTCACGATTTGCAACGAAGGCGGGACCATCGAAGGAAAAGTCAAAGCGGTTGTCAAAGGCGGTCTTCTTGTGAACATAGGCGTCGAAGCGTTCCTTCCTTCTTCACAAGTCGATATTACGGCGCCGCGGAATCTTTCCTCCTACGTGGGCAACACGTACAGGTTCAAAGTGGTAAAGATCAATCAGGAACGGCAGAACATCGTGCTTTCGAGGCGGGAGCTCATCGAGCAGGAACGCAACGAGCGTCGTGCGAAGCTGTTGGCCGAAATGATGCCCGGGGACATCCGGAAGGGGACGGTCAAGAACATCACCGACTTTGGCGCGTTTATTGATCTGAACGGTTTGGACGGACTGTTGCACATCACCGACATGAGCTGGGGGCGGATTAGCCACCCGTCAGAGATGCTGAAGGTGGGACAGGAAATAGATGTCGTTGTACTCGAGATCAATCGCGAAAAAGAACGGGTCAGTCTCGGGCTAAAACAGAAGACGCCCAATCCATGGGACAGCATCGAACAGAAATACCCTGTCGGCGCCCATGTCAAAGGCCGCGTGGTCAATTTGGTTCCCTACGGTGCATTTGTCGAATTGGAACCGGGCGTCGAAGGCCTTGTTCACGTCACGGAACTTTCATGGACGAAGCGCATTGCAAAACCGAGCGATGTGCTCAAGCAAGGTGAAGAAATCGAGGCTGTCGTTCTCGGCATCAACCGCGAGGAACAGAAAATCTCGCTGGGTGTGCGGCAGCTTACGCCGAATCCATGGGAAGAGGCGGAACTCAAGTACCCGAAGGGCACGCGGGTCAAGGGCAAGATTCGGAATCTTACCAGTTACGGTGCATTCCTCGAGCTGGAGGAAGGGTTGGATGGAATGATTCATGTGTCCGATCTTTCGTGGACGCGCAAGATCAATCATCCTTCCGAAGTCCTCAAGAAAGGCGACGAGGTCGAAGCCGTTGTGCTGGAAGTGGACAAGATCAACCAACGGATTTCACTTGGGATCAAGCAACTCACCGAAGACCCGTGGGAGAACATCGACAAGTACTATCGCGTTGGCGATCTTGTGACCGGCAAGGTCACCAAACTGGCCAGCTTCGGCGCGTTTGTCGGGTTGCAGCATGACATCGACGGGCTTGTACACATCTCTCAGGTCAGTGAAGAACGCGTTGACAAGATCAAGAACGTCCTGTCGGTAGGCCAGGAAGTCACGGCGCGTGTCATCAAGATCGACCGCAGCGAACGGCGGATAGGTCTCTCGATCAAGGCTGCCAATTACACTCCTGAGCAGCTCAAGGCCGAGCAGGCTCTGCTTGATCAGCTCAAGCCCGGCGAAGACCTTGTGGCACTGCAACACGCTTTTGATGCTGCAGACGAGGCGCGGCAGGCCGAAGAATCGCGCCAGTCAGACGAAACGAAGGATAAAGAGTAGTTTTCACAAGTCCGGCGCTGAGCAGATGCACGGCTCTGCAAATGCGCCGGGCTTTGAGAGTCTTACAACATAACCACGAAACCCTTGGGGGGCGAACGCGGCCAACCTGTGTCCGCCATCCAAGGGTTTTCTTTTTGGCGTTGATTTTCGGATTGCCGCTTCTTGTGTGAGATACAACAATTGTGTCACTCATTGTGCGGGCGGTCTGCAGCGGCCAACGTGCCCGTGGACCCACGCCTGACCGAATCATGTGATCGCCATGAACTCAAATGAATTGAACCGGCGCCAGTTTCTGACAACAGCCGCAATCGCCGCCACCACAGCAGCCGTTCCAACGACCGTGTTGCCGGCGCATTCTGCAGGGAAGGCGAGGTGGACCGGCAAACTCGCGCTACTGGGAGGGGAACCGATCCGAAAGGGCAAATCGTGGCCGTCATGGCCGTATTGGGACGACAAGGTGCTTGAGGCCGTGATCAAGACAACCAAGAGCGGGATATGGTGCCGCATCCAGTCTGCCTCGGGAACAGTCCCAACGTTCGAAAAGGAATTTGCCGCTCTGATAGGGGCCAAGTACTGCGTCGCAACCGGGTCTGGCACGCAAGCGCTGCATACTTGTGTTGAAGCGCTTGGCATCGGCGCTGGCGACGAAGTCATAACTTCGCCATATACTGATCCTGGAACCATAGCTTCGATACTGTCAGCGCGTGCGCTGCCGGTGCTGGCCGACCTTGATCCGGAGTCATACCAGTTGGACCCGGCTGACGTCGAACGCCGTATTACTGAAAACACCAGGGCAATAATGCCTGTGCACATGATGGGCCAGCCGGTGAACATGGATGCAATCATGGCCATCGCACGGAAACACAACCTGTTCGTGATTGAAGATGCCGCTCAGGCGCATCTTGCTGAGTACAATGGCAAGAAGCTTGGCACAATCGGCACCCTTGGCTGTTTCAGCTTCCAGAGCAGCAAGACCATCGCCTGCGGTGAAGGTGGCGCGATTGTTGGGGACGACGAAGCTTTGATGGACCGTTGTTACACGGTTCACAACCACGGGACAAACCGGCGTGGCCGGACAGAGGTCATCGGCCCAAAATACAGAATGAACGAATTCGAAGCGGCTGTGTTACTTGGCCAAATGTCCGGTGTTCTCGAGCGGTTCCAGCGGCGCAACGAAAACGCCGCTCACCTCACATCGCGGTTGAAGGGATGCCCGGGCATTGTGCCGCAAAAGCTTTATCCGGGAACAGCCAGTGGGTCGTTCTATCTTTACGCGATGTCCTATCGAAAAGAACATTTTGGCGGTGTTGACCGAAGCCGGTTCCTCAAGGCGGTGGAGGCTGAAGGCGTCAGTCTGAGTCCGTACATCGAACGCGGATTGCACCGCGAACCGTGGGTGGATTTCGTGGTCGAGAGCAAGGTTTACCAGAAGATGTTTGGCGAAAAACGGCTCAAACAATACCGCGAAGAAATGCAATGCCCGAATTGCGACCGGGTCTGCCAGGAAATGGTGATGATTTGGGCCTCGGGACCGCTCCTCGGCACGAAGGAGGACATGGACGACATCGCCGACGCGATACTCAAGGTGTACGAGAACCGCGACCAACTCCGCGCGGCATAAGCCGAATTGCATTGCCAGCGCACAATGCCGCAAGCTGGGTCGGCGAGAGGGAAGACTCTCGGAGCTTGAGTGCCGCCGACTCGAAGTAGAACAACGGCGCATTCGATCCGAACAGCACGCGTTCCACTGGTATTTCCGTGACGAGCCGCTCCACGCAGCCGACGCCGTCGAGCGTGGAGATTTCCACATAAACCTCTCCCGATCGGATCAACTGCCCGAGTGGTTCGCCTCTGACAAGGCGCAATGCGTTGATCAACACCAGCCGGATGCCTTGAATCTCTCGCACCAACCGAACCAATGGCGTTGGGTCAACAGGCGCCACGCGCATCAACGGGTGCATCATCCGTTCGTCTTCCATTGCAAGCGCGATTTGGACAATCAACCCGCGCTCGGCAGCCGCGCGCAGCAGACTTGCAGACGCCGGATCGTCGAGCTTGTACCCGTGGTAATTCGGGTACAATCGAATGCCGTGCATTCGGTGTGCTTCGGCGCAGCGGCGCAGCTCTTCTCGCCAATCTGGCAGGACAGGATTGATTGTTCCAAACGGCAGCAACAAGCCGCGTCCGTTCTGAGCGCACGCACGTGCCAGTCGCGCATTTGCAGCCGCGATGTCCTTGTGAAGCATTCCATCCAAGCTGCCAACCCATGCCTGCGAAACCCCTCTGCTTCGGAGCAACTTCGCCAGCTCTGGCGCTTCGTCAAATTCCACACGCCGCGTTGGCCAGTGCGAGATGCTGACGTTGACATCGACCAGCGCGCCCGGCCGGTGTGAGCTGTCGGCTGATGAAACCGACAGTCCGGAGCGAACACCAACGAGAACTGCGAGCCCGCTGGCGAACCTGAAAAAATCCCGGCGCGCAATGCAATGCTTCGGATCGCCCAATTTGTTCCCTGGCGCGTGTTCCCAGCGTAAGGCCCGTGGTCTTTGGTCCTTTGTCTCCGGTCCATGGACTCTGGCCTGTTGTCTGGGCGCTTTCATTGATGTTCGATTGTCGTGCTGCGATGTGTGGAGAATCCCTTCGACGTGAGGATGGGACGAAGCAGGCGTCTGAGATTGCCGACCAGAATCAAACGTTTCGCTGTCTCGGGAACGCTGGCACCGGTTACCTTTCCGAGCTGCGACGCAAAGCTCCGTCCGCCAGCGTCGCTGCCGAACAATACTCGTTCGGCGCCCAACTCGCGGACGGCCATTTCGGTTACGCCTGCGACCGGGTCGCCGCCCGAGAGTTCTACATAGACATTTTGGCAGGATCGCACGGCCCGAATGCCAACCTCCCAATCACCGCCGCTATGTCCGCAAATGAATTGTGCGTCCGGGTGCCGCCTGGCCAACTCTGCCAAATCCATTGGCGTGGATTCGCCCGGTAGATTCCCTGTGATCTTGAGCCACGTGTGCTGATAGATGGGGGCGCGCAGCTCGGCGGCTCTGCGCACAATGGGATCCAAAGCAGGCGAATTGCACTTTTCTGCAACCCAAAGTTTCACACCGACCATTGGCCCGTCGGCCACGCATCTGTTGAGCTCGTCGATGCTTGCTTGCGTGTGTTTCGGGTTCAGATACACAAACCCGAATGCGCGTTCGGGAAAACGGCGTATTGCTCGCAAAACATCGTCGTTGTCTTTTCTCAGCTTTTCCGGCGAAGGGTCGTACGCCCATTCCATACCCATGCAAATGCAGAGCTTTTGAATGCCGAGCCGGTCGGCGTAACCGATGAGCCGTTCCAGCCTTTCCTCCGGAGTGTTGCCTGGAACTCCGGACAAATGACAATGCACATCCCAGATTTCCATCCGATCAGGTGCTGCACTCATTCTTGGCGCTGCCTTATCTGGTCACCTGTATCCCGATGATCAGTCGTATCGCCACACAGGCCTGTGACGCGGAATCTCCGCTTTGAAATCTCCGAGGCTTGACCAATGCAAACGCCGGTTCAAATCAACCTCTGCCACGGCGATTGTTCCCCACTCTTTCGCCTGGGCGATCACTTTTCCTTCATGGTCGAAGACTGCGGAGATCATCCAGTTGGCGGCTGCATCGGTGTAAGTGCTGCTAACCAGAAACACGTGGTTTTCGCAGGCGCGCGCCGCCGCTAATAACGGGTTGCAGCCCCAAACCGGGAACGCGATCACTTCCGCGCCGCGAATCGAGAGCTGTCGCGCCACTTCGGGAAAAAACCCGTCGTAGCAAATCATCATGCCCACCTTGCCAAACCGCGTGTCGAACACGGGATAATCTTCGCCTGCGACAACGCCGCCTTCGATTTCAGTGCGCGGCAAAGAAACCTTTCGGTACTTGCCAATTATTGCTCCGCCGGGGCCAATCAGAACTGCGGTGTTATAGACCAGATGACTGTCGCGCTCGACCAACCCCACGACCAGGTGCAGGTTATGCTCGCGTGCCAGACCTCCAAAGTATTCCGTGGACGGCCCGGGAATCGGTTCGGCTGCTTCGGCGTAAGAAAGCCCCGTTCCGCACACGGTGATTGTCTCGGGCAAAACAACAAGGTCAGCCTTTTGCCGGGCCGCCTCGGCTATCAACGGAGCAAAAAGCTTGCAGTTCGCTTCTGCTGTTTTCTGGCCGGACGGGCGAAAATGCACCGTTGCAAGGCGGACCTTGCGTGGTGGCGGTGCCGGCACTTCTTCAAGAGAAACCGCCGACCATTCAACTCGAGCTTGAGCAGCCCACAACAGGTGGAGTTCGACGATGGCCTTGGTGGCCTTTGACGGTACCTGGTACACGTCCGACACCTCGGTCCAGCCCGAAACGTCGGTTCCCCGATCGGACGGATATTCCGGCTCGGCGATTGGCAACGTGCCCTCGCGGTAGCTTGTTGCTCCCGGTTCGTCATGGAACACGGAGCGGCCATGGTCATCACGCCACATGACACGCGCGAACACAGACATGCGCGGGACCGGCACGTTTGATGTTTTCCGCCACGCGGTGAATCTGTAAAACGCACCGCCTTTGACCGGGAAAGCTCTTGACCAGTACCCTGCCAGTCCGTGGCGAGCATCAGTCGCAATTACAAGTATCGCGCCTCCGTCACGCCCGCCGGTTGTTTCGGTTGCGAAAGCTGGGCGAACTTCGTCGCGCGGCGCACACGCGCGCCATCCGTCCATCGTTGTTTCCGCCGCAAACCCGATGCTCGATGCGGCCATCATCAAGATGAAATGCGTTTTCATCGTTGCTCTCCATACGACCGGGCAGATTGTCAAACCTGGTCTGGCATCACCCACGGCGCCCGATATGCAGTGCGTTTCAGGAAACGATTTGCCTCTGGTGTTTTTGGGAACGACTCGGTTGCCCCATCAAAAATCAACTTCGCATTTTCCATGCGCCATGAAATGTTCGCCAAATGACACAGCAAAGTTGAATGATGGCCCTGCTCGACGTCTGCGTTGGGCAGTTTGCCGCTTCTGATACACTGGAGGAAGTTGTCCAAGTGCGGGCGGTCGCCGGGCCTGCCCGGGGATTCAGCGATGACCTTGTTGTTTTCGTCATAGACCTGCCAACCGCCGCCGTGTCTTCCGAGGTACATGCAATCCTTTGTGCCGAGGATTTCTATTTTGGTTGCGCAGAACGGCCAGTCGGGGAATTGGTCGCCTTCGCGAATTGAGATTGGGATTTTCTTCATGTACGGTGTCCAGAGTGCCCCCTGAAACATCAGGGTGAAACTGTCATACTCGAACATGGCAAACTGTGTGTCTGGAGTATCACGTCCATCGCGCAGGACTAGAATGCCTCCGCAATGGCTGACACTGCGGGGCGCAGGCGGATCGCCCATGACAAACCGCGCAAGATCAAGTTGATGCACTGCGTCGCCGGGGATCGGACCGCAGCTAAACTCGGCCATGTTCAGCCAGTATCGTCCAGGAACGTACGGCAACCGCGCCGCCGGCCCGCACCACATGTCATAATCGAATCCCTGTGGCACTGGTTCTTCCGGTCCCATCCGCTGGGGCGAGTGTTGCATTAGATTGTACACCCGAACGAGCCGCACCTCGCCCAGTTTGCCGGACCTGACCAAATCGCGTGCAGGTTGAACATAGGGCGCACTGCGTGTTTGCGTTCCGACGGTGACAACCCGATTGTACTTGCGAGCTGCTTCGATCATTTTGCGGCCTTCCCACACGTTGTGCGCCATTGGTTTTTCAACATACACGTGTTTGCCGGCCTGACACGCCAATACCGTGCCCAGTCCATGCCAATGATCAGGCGTTGCGTTGACCACGGCATCGACTTCACGGTCCTCCAGCATCCGCCGAAAATCCTGAATGCACTCGGCCTTGTGCCCATGCGCTTCGACAACTCGCCGGGCTTGTGCATGCCGCCGTTGGTCGGGATCGCACAAGTACTTGATCCGAACGTCGGGCCGTTCGGCAAACATTCCGGCAAGCCCTGTGCCACGTCCGCCCAGTCCCATGACGCCGATTACGATCTGATCATTTGCTGATGCGGACACTGGACGTTGCGAGAGCGAAAGTGCAGTTGCGGCACCGAGAGAACCTTTGAGGAATTGGCGGCGATTCAATCTTTGCATGATGGACCTTTCCGGCTTGCGAAGGCGGGATGCGGCTGCGCATTCACGCCGTCTTGTCTATTCGGGGCGATTGTTTGGCGGACCGCACAGTCACGCAAGCCGAATCAACAAGCAGGCCACTGTGAGTGCCGATTCAGCCCCAGAGCTGGCGATCCAAAGTCCGGAACTGGACGGCTTCGAATATGTGATCTGAGGTGATGCGTTCGGAGTCGGCGAGGTCTGCAATTGTGCGGGCCACCTTCAGGATGCGGTCGTATGCGCGGGCGCTCAACTTGAGGTCGTTCATTGCGAGCCTGAGCATTTCAAGGGTTTGTTCATCAAGGGCACAATGAATGCGCAGGTCGCGCGGTGACATCCTGGCGTTGCAGGTGCAGCGGCTGCTGGTCCGGAACCGCTGCTGTTGTCTTTTGCGGGCTGCGATTACCCGGGCACGGATTTGGGCTGAAGTTTCACCTGTTCTGTTGGCGGTCATTTCCCTGAACTTGACGGCGGGCACTTCGACGTGGAGATCGATGCGGTCCAGCAAAGGGCCCGATATTTTGCCGAGGTAATTCTGAATCTCACGCGGTGAACAGCGCGACTCGCCCGGCATTCTGCCGTCGGGGCTTGGATTCATGGCGGCCACGAGCATGAATTCGGACGGGAAAGTTACCGTGCCTGCTGCGCGGGAGATTGTCACTGTGCCATCTTCGAGTGGCTGGCGCATGGTTTCCAGCACGCTTCGCTTGAACTCCGGCAGCTCGTCGAGGAACAAGACACCGTTGTGCGCAAGTGAAATCTCACCGGGAGTCGGATTCATGCTGCCGCCGAGCAGGCCGGCGTCACTGGCGGTATGATGAGGGGCTCTGAACGGCCGCTTGGTGATTAGAGCCTGGCCCGGCTTGAGCAAGCCCACGATGCTGTGGATTTTGGTTGTTTCGAGCGCTTCTTCGATAGTCAGGGGAGGGAGAATTGTTGGGATTCGTTTTGCGAGCATTGACTTGCCGGTGCCTGGCGGCCCGATCAACAGAACATTATGGCCGCCGGCTGCGGCGATTTCGAGGGCGCGTTTGACCGATTCCTGGCCTTTAACATCGGCAAAATCAACCTCGTCGTCGGCTGTTTGCTCGAAGAGCCTGTCAATATCGACGCGCATGGGTGGTATCGAGATTTCGCCTTGCAGAAAGCTCACGGCCTCGCGCAAGTTCCGTATTGGGATGACGTTGAGCCCAGCGACAACCGCTGCTTCGGCGGCGTTGTCGGCAGGGACGAGCATTCCTGTCTTGCCGTCGGCTCTTGCGCGAAGTGCGATTGGCAGGACTCCTTTGACGGTCCTCACGACGCCGTTGAGCGCGAGTTCGCCGACGATCAGGTAGTTCTCCAACTGATCGGTCACCAACTGTTCGCTGGCAGCGAGCATGCCGATTGCAATTGGGAGATCGAAACTTGGCCCTTCCTTTTTGACATGAGCCGGCGCGAGATTGATGGTTGTGCGGCCAAGCGGGAAATTAAAACCCGAGTTCGAGAGCGCGGTGGTGACTCTGTCGCGCGACTCTTTTACTGCAGTATCGGGCAGTCCGACGATGACGATGACCGTCTCGCCCCAACCGGAATTAACCTCCACTTCGACCGCGTATGCTTCTATGCCGTTGACCGCGGCCGAACACACCTTGGCCAACATGTCGGAACTATCGCTTGATTTGCCCGAGATTGCAAGATGTCGGCATTAAAAAACCCAGGGCAACTGATGTTGCCCTGGGTTGTCCGAAACAAATTCCGCGCTTTCTATTTAATTATTGACTCCGTTGGACGTGCTTCAGGGGCGCGGAGCTACTTCGGTGGTCGGATTGTAAACTGGTGGCACTCTGAACGGCTTCGAATCCAGTGTGCCGGGGGCTGGGTCGAACGGGCGATCGACAATTTCCCATGTCGGCATTGGAATCCAAACCTGAACTTTTTCACCCTCGACACCGCCGCCACGCAAATCTTTGAGGTCTTCGGCCAATTGGTCTTGAACGATACCAGGGGTTGGAATCGTCCCGCCGCGGCCGCTGTTTTCGCTTGGCTCGAAGGTGTAACCAGCGGGGACTTCAAACCTTACCGCTGCAGTTGCGCCAGCCGGCGTATAGAGCACCTCAACCAAGCCCTCGTTCACTGTTGCACGGCCAGTGGCACTGATTTCATACCGCGTGCCGCGAATCTGGTAAGTTGCCACAGGAGTCTTTACTTCAAAGCGCGAAGCCGCGCTCAACTTTCGGATGATACCCTGGATTCGGCCTGTGCTCAGGTACATCTCCGTGTTAATGACGGTTTCGCCGGCGCCCTGGTCATAACTCATTGTGCTGAGGCGCAAGGTTGTTCCCGGGGTAAGGCGGACATAATCGCCGCATTTTCCGAGGTTTAAATCGACGATTCCCATTGCATCGGTGCGCAAAGTGGTGCCGGGGCCGAGGACTTCACCTCCTCCAAGTGCGGTCCATGTAACGCCGTCGGTGCTGTAGTCTGCGCTTCCGACTCTGACTGCCGTTACACGTGCACTTCCTTCGGCGGCTTGTGCTGCAAGCCAAAACGAGCAAGCTGCAACAGCCAAACCCAGACCAACCACCCGGATTGAAATACGTCCAACGTTCTTCATAGATTTCTCCTAGTTAGGCTGCAACTTAAATCCAAAACCGGCTTCAGTTTATGATTTTACGCCTGAATGTCAACCGATATTTATCGAGATTTTTTCTCTCGTTGACGTTACCGGGGCGGACTCATAAGGTTAATGCGGCGACTGCGCGCCTGGAAGCAGATTTGGTTGGGGCGCTTCTTCAGTTGTGTGTCGCTGAAATTCACCATGGCAAACACGATCCTTGTAGGAGCCCAGTGGGGCGACGAAGGCAAAGGCAAGATAATCGATGTACTGACCGAGCGTGCGGACATTGTTGTGCGAACGCAGGGCGGCAACAATGCCGGGCACACCGTGTTGATCGGCAAACAGAAATATGTGCTCCATCTGGTGCCGTCGGGTATCCTCAGGCGCGGAAAGAAATGTGTCATTGGCAACGGCGTCGTGATTGATCCGCCCGCGTTGGTCGAGGAAATCGAAGGGCTGAAACGGCTGGGTGTCCGGGTGGATGGCAATCTGTTCATCAGCGAGACTGCGCACATTGTGTTGCCGTACCATCGGTTGCTTGACGAACAGCGCGAGGCCAGAAAAGGCAAAAACAAGATCGGCACCACCAAACGCGGCATAGGCCCGGCTTACGCAGACAAGGCTGCGCGGACCGGGTTGCGCATGATTGACCTTGTTGATGCAGGTCGTTTTGCCGAGTTGCTGCGGGACCGGATTCGAGAGAACAATGAGGTGCTGAAGGCTTTTGGCGCCAAGGCGTTATCGTTTGCAAAGGTTCATGCGATCTACCGCGAGGCCGGGGACAAATTACGCCGCTTTGTAACAAACACCGTGGTCATGTTGAACGAGGCTGTCCGTCGGGGAAAAGACATCCTGTTCGAAGGCGCGCAAGGCACCTTCCTTGACATCGATCACGGGACGTATCCGTTTGTGACGTCGTCGAACACAACTGCGGGCGGCGCGTGCACTGGCTCGGGCGTTCCTCCCAACCGAATGCACAAGGTCATCGGCGTCATGAAAGCCTACACAACGCGGGTCGGGGAAGGACCGTTTCCGACTGAAAGCGTCGAGATTGGCGACATGTTGCATGCGTTGGGGCGCGAGTTCGGGGCGACAACTGGCCGCCCGAGACGTTGCGGATGGTTTGATTCGGTGGTGACGCGGCAGGCGGTAATGATCAATGGCATTGATGAGCTGGCCGTTACAAATCTGGACGGGCTTGACACGCTGGAACGAATCAAGGTGTGCGTGGGGTACCGGCACGGTTCCAAGCTTTACGCTCACGTGCCGAATGATGGCCGGGTGCTGAAAGAATGCCAGCCGGTCTATGAGGAGTTCCAGGGTTGGCAGTGTCCGACCAACAAGGCGCGTTCGTGGCAGGATTTGCCCGTGCGCGCAAGACGGTACTTAGAGGCGATTGCAGAATTGTCCGGCTCGAGACTGAGCATTGTTTCCGTTGGCCCGGACCGCGAGGAAACGATTTTTCTGTAAGATCATGGTGGGCCAACCTGAATTGGTTTCTTGCGAATGAGCGCCAGCGGCATTCAGTTGAGCGCCGAGGCGCGTGCGGTATTGCCGACGCACGTGGCCATTATCATGGATGGGAACGGCCGGTGGGCAAAGCAGCGCCATTTGCCGCGCGTTGAAGGACACAGGCACGGCGTCGAATCCGTGCGAGCAGTTGTCCGAGCAGCGGGTGAATTGGGGATAAAGTATCTGACGCTGTACGCTTTTTCGGTCGAGAACTGGAACAGGCCGAAGGACGAGGTGGACACGCTCATGCGCTATTTGGCGCGCTATTTGAAAACCGAGATTGACGAACTCCAGCGGAACAACGTGCGGTTGGAAGTGATTGGCCAGGTGTATCGGCTGCCCGAGTTTGTCCAGGAACAGCTCACCAACACACGCCAGGCGCTCGCTCGCAACAATGGGTTGACGCTGATCCTTGCTTTGAGTTACGGGGGGCGGACCGAAATAGTTGAAGCGGTTCGCCAGATTGCTGCAAAAGCCAAAGCCGGCCAGATTGAGCCGGAGGAAATAAACGAGCAGGTGATTTCCCAGCATTTGTACACCAGGCATTACCCGGACCCGGATTTGCTCATCAGGACGAGCGGGGAGCTGCGGGTCAGCAATTTTCTTTTGTGGCAGATTTCGTATGCGGAGTTTGTGGTGACACCCACCCTCTGGCCGGATTTCAGGAAAGCGCAGTTTTTCGCCGCGCTTGAAGAGTACGCGCGGCGCCACCGTCGGTTTGGCGCAGTGTGAACTTCGAAAACTTCTGCTTTACACCCTGGCGCATCGCAACTATCTTCTGGCCTTTGTTCTGAGGCCGATGTTAGACCGAATGGAAGCAAAGAATAAAACAATAGCTGAATTTAGGTTGCACGAACGCGATACGGGATCAGCAGCCGTGCAGATTGCACTGTTGACCCAGCGGATCAATCATCTTACCGAGCACCTTCAGAAACACAGAAAAGATCACAGCTCGAGACGCGGCCTGCTGATGATGGTGGGCCAGAGACGTCGGCTGTTGAGTTACCTCGAGGCCACTGATTTCAAACAGTACGAAACGGTGACCAAAAGGCTGAAGTTGCGGAGATAACCGCAGCGTTGGTGGCCATCGGAAATGCCGACGCAGGCTGCGAAGCTGAAAAAGCTGACCAAAGTGCGCGGGTGGCTTGTGTTGGCAGAGAGTAGAAACCAGACCGCGCGTTATGCATGCCTGTTGGCTAAGGGTAATTTCATTCAGCCCCCCCATCGTCGGGGGTTGAATGAAGTTCCTCGAAGCCGGCGGGCATGGAATTATTAAACATACCATGCCAGAAAGTGTTGTTGCAGAAGTTGGCGCAGGAAAAATTGTCATTGAAACCGGCCGAATGGCCAAACAGGCCGACGGCGCCGTGTCAGTCCAGCTTGGCGAGACCGTGGTTATTGTGGCCGCGGTCGCCTCGATGACTCCGCGTGAAGGGCAAGAGTTCTTCCCGCTCACGGTCGATTACAGGGAGAAAGCCGCAGCGGCCGGCAAGTTTCCCGGCGGTTATTTTAAACGCGAAGGACGTCCGACCGAGAAGGAGATTTTGACCAGCCGGATGATAGACCGTCCCATACGCCCGTTGTTTCCCAAGGGATGGTACAACGAAGTGCAGGTTCAAAGCATCCTGCTGAGCGCCGATGGCGAGAACGACCCTGACATACTCAGCGTAATTGGCGCGTCGGCGGCTCTGACGGTGAGCGACATCCCATGGAGCGGCCCCATCGGAGCCGTGCGCGTCGGCCGCGTCCGCGGTCAATTGATCGCCAACCCCACGCACAGCCAGCTTGAACAGAGTGATCTTGATCTCGTGTACGTGGGAAGCGAGACTGAACTGCTGATGTTCGAGGGTTCGGCCAAGGAAATCAGTGAGGTTGATTTCATGGCCGCTCTTGCTTTTGCTCACACCTGTTGCCAGCCGATCATCGCGGCACAGAAAGAGCTCGCTGCCAAAGTCGGCAAACCCAAACGCCAAATCACCCAGTTCGTTCTCCCGCAACCGATCCTGGACGAGGCTTTGGCAATCATCGGGGACAGAGCCGAGTCCGCCCTTCTGGCTCCGAGCAAACAGGCCCGAGAGGAAGCGTGGCGGTTGTTGGTCGAAGAGATGAGCGCCAAGCTTGTCGCGAAGTTCGGCGAGGAACAGGCTACGCCGTTTGTTGTCAAGGAAGCCGCGTATGAAATCCAGCGCAGGGTGGTGCGAGGGCTGATCATGGACAAAGGCCGGCGTTTGGACGGGCGCGGAATGGATGATTTGCGGCCCATATCATGTGAAGTGGGGTTGTTGCCGCGGGCGCACGGGTCGGCTTTGTTCACACGAGGCGAGACTCAGGCTCTCGTTCTTGCAACGTTGGGCACAACCGAGGACATGCAGGAGATCGACGCCTACGCAGGAGGCGAGACAGAGAAACAATTCATTCTTCATTACAACTTTCCGAATTTCTCGGTGGGCGAGACCGGCCGCATTGCAGGCCCGGGTCGGCGAGAGATTGGCCACGGCGCGCTGGCGGAGCGGTCCCTCGAACCAATGTTGCCGCTCGAGAATTTCCCGTACGCGGTGCGTGTTACGAGCGAAATCATGGAATCGAACGGTTCGACTTCCATGGCAACAGTGTGTGGGGGCAGTCTGGCGTTGATGGACGCTGGCGTCCCGCTGACAAGGCCTGTTGCGGGAATCAGCATCGGCTTGTGCAGCGAGCCAAACGATCAGGGACAGATTCTGCGATACAAACTTTTGACGGACATACTCGGCTCAGAAGATGCGTTTGGTGACATGGACTGCAAAATTGCGGGCACCGAGAAGGGGATCACCGGGTTTCAACTGGATTTGAAACTCAGAGGTCTGCCCCATGCCATAATCGGTGAAGCGGCGGAAAAGGCCCGTGTTGCACGTCTCAAAATCCTGAAGATCATGTCAGAGACTTTGGCCGCGCCGCGGCCGGAGCTCAGCAAGCACGCGCCACGGATCGTGACAGTCAAGATCAATCCGGAAAAGATAGGTGCACTGATCGGGCCCGGCGGAAAGAACATAAAACGGATTTGCGATGAGTCCGGGTGCGAAATCAACATCGAAAACGACGGCACCGTCCAGATTTACAGCACCAACCCCGAAGGATTGGAGGTCGCAAAACGCGAAATCGAAGGCATGACCGCCGAGATCGAGGTTGGCAAGGTTTACCGCGGCAAGGTCGTCACAATTAAAGATTTCGGGTGTTTTGTTGAAGTGTTCCCCGGCAAAGACGGGTTGGTCCATATAAGCGAGCTCGCGAACTTCCGAGTCAAGCAAACCGAAGACATCGTCAAGGTGGGTGATGAAATCTGGGTCAAATGCCTGGGTGTGGACGAAAAGGGCCGAGTCCGACTCTCCCGGCGAGCAGCGATGGAAGAGCGCGACAAACAGGAGCGCGAAAAGCGCAGCCCCGAAAAACAAGCCTCTCCAAATCGGGCTGACCGGGGTTCGTCGCCCAAGCAGGAGCCACCCAAACACGGGGCGCCCAAACAAGATTCCCCAAGACAGGAGTCACCCAGGCAAGATTTGCCCAGGCAGGAATCACCCAAACAGGATTGAACGCGGATTTGTGTGGCTGCTGAACCTCGAGATTGGCGGCCGCCAAATCTTGTGTTAGACAGATCAGCGGCTTATGGGCGAGGATAAATCAACAGTCAAAGCTCTGGAAGCTCCGCCTTTGAGACCGGTTTCCAGGCCTGCACGTCTGGCGCAAACGCCACTGCGCCAGCCAAAATACAGTGTCACTGTCAAGGACCGGCGCGGCAATGAAGTTGTGCTGGCGGACCCCCGTGCGACGCGTGCGTTGGTTGCGCTGATGGATGTTCACGCGGTCCATGGCGGAGCAGCATGCCACTGGGGTGGCCCGGCGGCTTTTGCTGAGATCATGTCCGCCATTCATGGGCTCATGTTCAGCGTGCGCGACCGCCAGTGGCACGAGGCGTTCAATTTCGTCAACGACGCCGGCCACGCTGAGAACGGCCTGTACGCGCTCCGGGCAAACTACGGCTTTGACGGTTTGACATTCGATGACCTC
This sequence comes from Verrucomicrobiota bacterium, assembly GCA_012517065.1. Taxonomy (GTDB): domain Bacteria; phylum Verrucomicrobiota; class Verrucomicrobiia; order Limisphaerales; family J093; genus JAAYVR01. Next base: position 17,067 of record JAAYVR010000209.1, read on the forward strand.
AAGGGGTTTCGCAGTCTGACCAGCAAACTCACCGGCCACGGCGAGTCTCACGTCAACCCCGAACAAATCCTGCTCAGTAACGGCCCGCTCGGGTCGGCGCTCGTTCAGTCGGAGGGGTTGGCGCTTGCGGACAAGCTGATTGGGAACGATCGCGTGACCATCACCGTGGCTTCAGACGGAGCCGCTATGGAAGGCGAGGCAAAAGAGGCTTTCGCCTCAATACCCGGCCTTGCCGCCAAGGGCCGATTGAATCCCTTCGTTCTGGTGATTTCTGACAACGACGCCAAACTTTCCGGCCGGATTTCCCAGGACGCTTTCAGCATGGCGCCGACCTTTGCCGCCATGAGCGTTTTGGGCTGGAAAGTCATTCACGTGCCCAATGGGCACGACCTGCAGGCTGTCTATCAAGCCGTTGAAGAGGGCGTAGAATGCGCTCGAGCGAATCCGCTCGTGCCGGTCTGCCTTCATGTCAAGACGATCAAAGGCTACGGCGTCAAGGCCACCGAGCAAAGTCCTTCCGGCGGGCACGGTTTCCCGCTGTCAAACGGAGAGAAAATAGTCGAGTTCGTCACCGAGATTTACCAGGGCAATCCGCCAGCTGAGTTTGTCGAGTGGGCCAGGTCGTTGCGCGCCGAATGGGAAGCGAAAGAAGCGGCCCGGAAAGCAGCCGCAGCGCAAAACGCAGCCGGGGCAGTGCAGGCTGTTAAGAAGGACAAGGTTCAATCCGGTTTGGGCAAAGGCGCAGTCAAGGCTGCGTTGGCGGGATACCCGGTCTTTTCGGTTTCCTCCGATGTCCAGGGCTCGACTGGGATGGGTATCTTCCAGAAGAGTTTCCCCGGCCGTTTTGTCGAAGTCGGGGTTGCTGAGGCCAACATGGTCAGCGTCGGCGCAGGCCTTTCCAAGATGGGGTTCATCCCAATCGTTGATACGTTTGCGCAGTTCGGCGTAACCAAAGGGAACCTTCCTCTGACGATGGCGGCTTTGTCGCAGGCGCCCGTGATAGCAGTTTTCTCTCATGTGGGTTTGCAGGACGCTGCCGACGGCGCTTCGCACCAGGCCACAACCTATTTTGCCGCTACTTGTGCGATTCCTCACACCATTATCGTGGCGCCTTCTTGTGCAGATGAAGCCGAGGCTTTCATGTTTCAGGCTGTGGAACGCCTGGCTGCGGCCCGGTCCCGCGGCGAGGACGGAGAATCCGTGGTGTTTTTCGTCGGGCGGGAAAACTATCCGCTCAGTTGGCAGCCCGGGGCGCGATACGAATGGGGGCGCGCACAGGTATTGCGAGAAGGAAGTGACGTTGCGCTCGTGGGGTGCGGCGTCCTTGTTGGACAGGCACTCGAAGCTGCGGATCTATTGGCCCGCGACGGATTAAAAGCGGCGGTTATCAATAACCCTTTCATTAACCGACCGGACCTTGAGACCATCAGCCCCATCGTTCGGCGTTGCGGAGGACGGCTTGTGACCATCGAAGACCACCAGCTCATTGGCGGGATGGGATCGCTCCTGTCCCACGCCCTTGCGGGCTCGGGTGTGGCGCACAAAGTCGAGTCGATTGGCATTCGCGGTGAATTTGGCAGATCGGCCTATGTTGCAGCGCACCTTTACAAGAGCTATGGTTTGACGTCCGATGCAATGGCGACTGCGGCACGGCGTTTGCTCGAAAACAGGTGACGCCGGTGCCGGGCGCCAAACCGAATAAGGCGCCAAACAGATGGGCAAGCAGCCAAAATACTTGAAAGGCCAGTTACTGCTGGATGGAGGAAGGTTGTACGGGTCTTTCTTCCACAGGACAGTCGTGCTGATATGCCAGCACGACGCTGATGGCGCGTTTGGTCTGGTTCTTAACCGCGATAGCGGAACCAAGGTTGGCGATGTGCTCATTGCCGACCTGCCAGATCAAATCAAGAACCTCCCACTTTTTGTCGGCGGCCCAGTTCAGCCTGCCGCCATGAGTTTCTTGCACTCGGACACTTTCCTCCCGGACGCTAATGTAATGCCAAATCTCAGCGTCGGACATTCGCTGGACGACCTCATAGAAATCGGCGAGTCATTTTCGCCGAGCAAGAAACTGAAGCTCTTTGCCGGTTACGCCGGCTGGAGCCCCGGCCAGCTCGAGGACGAAATGCGGCGGCAGGCATGGCTCACTCATCCGGCCACACTTGAACTCGTGTTTGATGTGGACCCAGACCAACTCTGGCGGACGATCCTCCGGCAGAAAGGATGGAAGCACAGGCTGCTGGCGGAATCACCGGACGACCTGTCCGTGAATTGATTCTGCACCCCGCGCCATTCAGAACCCGACAGGGTTCATCCTCTGCACCGGTCCGCCGTGCCTGGCCCGGAAATCTCACCGCCTGACCGGCCCAAGACACCCAAATCTTCATCCCGGCGAGATTTCTGGGCTAAACTTGCAGTGATAAACGACGGTCTTACCCTGAAGGTTTGATTCTGGTTAGTCTCATTACAACCTCCTTGATTGCTTTGTTCTTCCTCTTGCAACAGGGCGACAAACTCGCAGCCGCGCCTCCCCGGCCGACTGCCGGGCGGTCCAGGTCAGAACCCTGGCCGCCCAAATACCGTGTCTGTCCCTCTATTTGGGGGTAAAATTGCACAACACACTCCGGGAGTCAAACGGGCCGGGGTGTTAACAAGGCGTCGGGGTAAAGTGGGGGGACTAATCGGGGTAGTCTGTCCCCATTGCGCTCCACCTCCCGGGAACAAAGATAAAGTGCCAGACTCGAAATTGTGATTTTGGCGCGTTAACGACGGCGGGGCCTCCCTTTTATGGCGTCGGGCTGTTTCCCAAGGTTGCAATTCAAGCTTGATCCATTGGTTGTGTCAGCTATACGCATCAGGCATGAAGCGAATCGCGGTTGTGACCGGCGCGGGAAGCGGTGTGGGCCAGGCAGTGGCTCTGGCGCTAGCAGCAGAGAATTGGGACGTTGCATTGGTGGGCCGGAGATTGGAGACGCTCCATGCGACGTGCCAATGGGCCGGGGCCCATCGGAGCAATTGCCATTGTTACCTCTGCGACGTCAGGGACGTTGAAGCGGTGAACCGAACCACAGCCCGGATCATCGAGGAGCTGGGCAGTGTCGAAGTCCTTGTAAACGCCGCAGGCACAAACGTGCCCAAACGCGCGCTGGAGGTGCTTTCAATCGAGGATTACCGCGCAACGATCGAGACAAACCTCAACGGCGCGTATTACTGGATTCAAGCTCTCCTTCCCCACATGCGCGCCCGGGGTTCCGGAACTATCGTAAATATCGTCTCCGATGCCGGCAAACAAGCCAGCCCAAAAGCCGGCGCAGCCTATGTAATGTCCAAGTTCGGCCTCGCAGGGCTGACGCAAAGCGTCAATGCCGAGGAACGTGCACGGGGTATCCGGGCCTGCGCGATTTTTCCGGGCGATATTGACACACCGTTGCTTGATAAGCGCCCGCAACCACCTGACAGCGTTGCCAGAGCAAAAATGTTGCGCCCGGAAGACGTGGCCGCGTGCGTCCTTCTGTGTGTGAACCTACCGGCTCGCGCAATCGTCGAAGAACTGGTTGTGCGCCCGCGCTAACGCGCCGGCGTGGGGCAGGTCGGGGCAAGAACGACCCTGAATCCGAAGCTGCCGTACTGGGTGACGGGCCTGTCAAGAAACCAGTTGTGCCTGTCTGCCGCCCGGCAACCTTGAGCATCGATGTGCCACGCGCCGCCACGAATGCATTGAAACGGCAGATCGTTCGTGGCTTCCCCAACCGTGACAGTGAGGTGCCCGCCGGGGTAGAGCACGAACGGGTTCAAACACCATTCCCAAACGTTGCCGTGCATGTCGAACAGACCCCACGGATTTGGCTTTCGCGTCCCGACCGGATGCGTCTGCCAGCCGCTGTTGTGCGATGTCCATGCGTATTCGCACAGAGTATCCACGTAATCATCCCATGGCGTACATCGGTCGAATCCGAAACTGAAAAGTGTCGTTGTCCCGGCCCGACACGCATATTCCCACTCGAATTCAGTCGGCAATCGATAGACATGCCCATGCGGAAGCCGCCCCATTCGCCGTTCGCGATCGGTTAGCTTTTCGCAGTAAGCGAATGCTTCGGCCCATGTGACATTTTCCACGGGCCGGTTTGGATCGCCTGAGAACATCGAAGGATTTGTCTCCATCACCGACTCGTATTCGCTCTGTGTGGTTTCGTACTTGCTCATCCAAAATCCGTACGTGAATCTGACCAGTGTCATTGGCTGCTCGTCCGGGTCGCGATGGTCTTCGCAGGGCGGGCTGCCGACCACAAATGTGCCGGGCGATATCCAAACAAGCCTCGGGTTTGCCACAGGACCCAGTACCAATCGGAAACCCGTGGCACTGTCCCGGGCAGATTGGTCAACAGCGCGCCGACGTGCCGACCTGCAGTCGCGCACCAGATCGCTGTTCCATGCGCCGCCGCGGCAAATCCGGCGTGTCCCGGGTGCGGTTCCCTGCCAGTCTTCAACTGCGCCGCCCGGGTAGGTGCTTTCGGAATCGAGACACCATTCCCAAACATTGCCGTGCATGTCGTACAGGCCGCCGCTTTCGTGGGCGTCGTACAATGTCCAGTTGTTTGGTTCTTTTGTTCCTGTTTGCTGCGGCCCTTCACCGGTGGCATGTGGCTCTGTCCAGAGCTCCGCCATGGCGTTCAGATTGTACCATGCGTAGCGTTTGGCCACCGCTTCGTCTTCACTGTCGCCCCAACCGAATCTTGTGGTTGTTCCGGCACGACATGCGTATTCCCATTCTGCTTCAGTGGGCAATCGATAAACGTAACCCGGCGGCAATCTGCCGGCCGCCCGCTCACGCTCGGTGAGCTTCTCGCAGAACCGCACCGCTTCATCCCATGTGACATTCTCGACGGGCAGCTTTGCATTGCCGATGAAGATCGACGGGTTGTACCCCATGACAGTCTCGAACTCCCGTTGAGTGACCTCGCGCCTGCCGATAAGAAAACCGCGCGTGATTGTCACCTCGGTCACAGGCCCTTCGTTCTCGTACCGACCCTCTTCGGTTTCCGGGCTGCCGATTGCGAACTTGCCCTGCGGAATGTACGTGAAGTCGAGCTGGCCGGGCACAGGAAGGCCAAGTGCAACAGCGCGGTAAAACCGTCTGGAGTTTCTGACCGGTTCAGGGTCGTGGAACACGTAGTTGTCAGATGGCAACTCTATCTCTGCGAGCGTTTGCCACTGTTCGCCTGAAGCGGGATCACTGCAATACTCTATCCTGTACCGCTCGCCTGCGCGGCCGTCGATCCGGATGCCCGGATACAGCTCCACCCCCAATAAGGGCCGGTTCCCCTGTTCCTGTGCCAAAACCGAGAAGGACAGAAGACTCGCGGCAAATCCAGCAAGACACAGCTCCCCGAACAGAAACGCTGAATGCACTTTCATATTCGCTTGCCATTGCCGAGCCGAGACCAACACGCCAGCCTCGATTTTGCGACGTCAAAACAGCAACAACTCGGATGCCGCTGGTGCGCACCCTCGAATGCGCCAGCTCAGCCAGCAGTAGATTCCTCGCCAGGCTTTTGTTCCGGTTGCGTCTGTTGGCTGGTTTGATCCGGTGAAAGCGATTGCTTGCTTGATTCGTCCGTTTCAGCCGACGAAGGCAATGGTTCCGCCCGCTCGAAAGCTGGCGCAGAGCTTTCCACTACATTCGTTGTGCTCTGATCCGGAACCGTCGGCAAAGAACTTTCATTCCCGGGTTCCGGAGCTGTTGATTCCTCTGATTTACTCTCGGTGTTTGGCTGAGCGACCGGCTCAGGCTCTGGAGTGTGACCTTCAGGACCCGGCGCTTGGTTGTTCGATTGACCGCTTTGTTCGGCAGGCGGAACGCTGGCTTGCTCTTGGGTTTTCGCTTCGCTCACCTCGGCGGGTTGTGGCTTTGGTTTCGGCGGTTTGGCGACCTCGATGTGGCCGTCAAAAAACTCTATGATGTGTCCTTGGTGAATCAGCCAGTGAAGGTCCGCGATGATCGCCGTCTGCTCCGGTGTGGGCGCAGGGGATTCTACCTGAACACTCTGATTCTCGGTGGTCTGCGCAGTGCCACTGTCGCCCTGAGTTCCCTGAGTTTGAACGACCGGCTGCTCTGCAGGTGCCGGGGTAGGAGCGTTCGCCGACGGCGCATCCGCAGGCGCCGGCGCAAGCGCGTCCATCAACTGACGCCGCGTGCAATTCGGATTGGCCGTAATGAACTCGATTATTTTCCGGACATTGTCCGAGACAACCGTGCTCTGCAAATCAAGATAGTGCGGACGAGCAACGCTCACATGAACAGCGCGGTTCACTTTGAAGAATTGCAGCCCGCGCGCTGCAAACTGCTGACTCAGCTTCGTGGCCAGTTTCAACGGGAACCTCTTCTGGTCTTCGGTCGCATGCCTGACCAACACATTCAGAGCGCGAGACATCGGCGGGCGTTTCGCCCCCGGCCCCAACACGAACTCGTCAACTTCCCGCACAAGGTTCGGCAGATGAACGGTCCGAAAATGCTGTTCAACCTCCTCGCGGGTCTTGAGCCGCAAAGGTTCGGGCACGTTCAGGCAGGTGTATTCGACGCGCCAGCTTTGCTCTTCCAGCCACTGTTTGACCACTGCTTCGTCGCGAACGATTTTGACCTTTGACTTGTAAACCTCGAACGGTATGTGTGAGAACCGCTCCGCATGCAGCCGATGCAGTTTCGTCTGGTAATCGTGGTAATTGGGCGGGCCGAGTATCACTCCGCTCAGACTGCATTTGGCGACAAACGTGTATGTGCCCTTCGGCGGATCAATCGGCACTTTCTCGGTCTGGTAGAACGTCGCAAAGTGCCGCCGCATTACGTAATCAACGATTTCATCCTCATTGAGCCAGACTGATTCGTCCAACGAACACACGACAAGACGTTGCAAAGGCTTCCCTTCCTTGTCGCGTCGCACTGCAAAACGCACCTGGTATCTGTCCGGCGTCTTCAGTATGAGCTTCGCAATCTCGAACAGCGGATAAGCGCGCCCACGCAGCTTGATCTGTTTTGTCAGCGACTCGACTCCTCGCTCATCTGCGATGAACTCAACCTCAATTTCCGGCAGCGGGACCTCAGGTTGCGGAGCTTCCTGTGGCTGCGGACGGCGCCCGCGCTCCATCCGCCGGTCGGGACGTCTTCCCTGAACGCCCGGAGCCGCCTTGCCCCAGCCGCGCTCCGGACGATCTCGTCTTTGCTGGCGTGCGCCCCCCTCAAAGTCACGCCCGCGCCGCATTTGGCCGCGCCTGCCCCGTCGCTCTTCCTCTGGCGCGCCCTCATACTTGGCAAATCGGTTGGCGTCCGCTGGTTCGCGTGCCCATGCCGGCAGAAACTGCAAATCCAAATCCAGATCGATTTCAGGTCTTGTGTTCATCAACATGCATCGTCGGGCACACACTTATGCGCGCCCGCGCTCAACAACTCACAGACCCAAAAAAGATGACCGTCACCGCCACGAAATGCAATTCAAATGCACATGGCGGAGCTGTGGCTTGGGCCGGACAATCGTGCTTTGCCATAAGATACAACGGGTTTTCTCCGGTCTGACTGCTTCGCCCGCGCCGCCAAAACGCGGCCGCACCGCAGCCACTTGGTTACCCAGCAAGGCCGCCCCATGTTGCATTTGCACCGCCGCGACTGAGCAGTCCTAATCGAGTTGAGCCCCGTTTGGCTATAACATGCGCGCGCAATCTTATGGCATTAGCTGTTGCAAAACCGAGACCAGCGCTGTCGCGGTTTTGCAACAGCTACCGCACCGCTTTGGCAGCGAAACGGTACATGTCGCCGCGGTAAATCGAGTTCTCCATTTCGACGATCAGCTCTTTGCCGCAGAACGACACGCCCTCGACACGGAACGCTGGAACAGGTTTGTCGAGCCTGAACGGACGGAGATGGTCGCCTTCCAAGACTATCGCGCTCAACATCTGCTGGATTTCCGTGAGTATCAGGCCGTACTCGCGTTCGTAGATTTCGTAAAGGGAACGTTCGAGGTTTCGCCTGTGAATGTCAGGACAAAGCTGAAGTGAAATGTACCGCGTCTCCTGCATCATCGGCACATCGTCGGCGTACCTGACTCGTTCAATCTCACAAAGCGGCGCCTTCAATGTGTATTCTCGTCCGTTGATCACCTGGGTGTGATCCGAGTCGCGCAGATGGAATCCTATCAGGCGCGTGGACGGCTTGCGACCGGCTTCGATCATGTTCCGTGTAAACCCGAAGATGCGGTTGATGGCGCGGACGATGGTGTTGTCTCTGACAAACGTTCCCCGGCCCTTCTCGCGGGTCACCCAGCCTGCTCGTTCGAGCTCGGCAAGCGCCTTGCGCGCGGTCGTGTTGCTGACGTGGAAACGCTCGATGATCTCGTTCTCAGAAGGCACCGGCGACCCTGGCTGCAGCACGCCTCTTTGGATCGAGGCGATGATCTCGCGGCTGATCTGGAAGTACTTGGGTAAGGAATTTGACTCGGTGCTCACAGCCGACCACGACAACAACTCTTCATTTTTTGTGGCATGCGGCCGCAACACAGGCCGCCGATCCGCCACTTCAACGCCACATGGTTGTAACAGCGCCTCGCCACTGTCTCAAGGACAAACTGCATGCACACAGCTCGTTGGAAAAACAATCCCACCAAGAATGCAGCCGTCCCCAGCCGCATCAACCCGACGACTGAACGCGCGGCCAGTTTCGATTCTGCGAATCCGGCGCCCGAATGTTGACCGGTCGGCGGACGGCAACCACGTGTCTGTCCCCATATCGCATGCCGAGAATCGCCGCGTTCCTGCACTGATGCTACTTGGGATTATTTGTCGATTTCTCTTGCATTGAGCTGGAAGAACTCGACAATCAAACGGATGGTCATGCTTGCGGAAAACTGGCGACCATGCCCGCCTAGTGGAGGTTGCACCTCTTGCAACACATTCTCTTGGACTGCGCATGGTTGCCGCGCCAGCATGGTGAAGAACAGCTTGCCTTTTTCAAAGGCAAGCATGCAAACAGCAGAAAGGAACCAACCGAAACCACTCACCAGCATTATGAAAACAAGAGTATTAGTTGGTATGGCGACCGCGTTGTTCCTGACGACGACTGCGCTGCAAGCGCAAACGTTTACAGGAATCGACCTCGGCACGCCCGCATTGTCCGGCTCTGTAACATCCAACCCCGATGGCACAAAAACCATTGTGGGCGGCGGAGCCGACATTTGGGGCACGGCAGACGCCGGTTATTATTACTATGCAACGATCTCAGACCCCGTCTGGGATGCTGTCGTCCACGTCCGAGACCTTCAAGGACCCGACACGTGGACCAAGTGCGAGTTGATGGTCAGAGTGCCCGATGGCGCCACTCCGGACGCCGCTGATCCGTTCATCGCTGCAATGACAACGCGCACCGGAGGGCAAAACCAGGTCGCCCCTCAATGGCGTACCGCACGTGGCGGGAATGCCGACTGGAATGCGTTTGGCCGCACTATTCGTCCGACGTACCCAGGTACATGGCTTCGCATCCAGCGTCAATGGAGCATCTTCACAATGTGGTACGGCAATGACGGTGTGAACTGGACCAAGTACGTGGACATCGACACTGCCAAGACGGACGTTGTCGGCTCAGATAATGGTACAACGTTCGGTGAGGCTTGGCCGGATACGGTCTTCGTCGGAGTGGCTGTTACAGCTCACAATGACGGCGACGCGACCGGCGGTGTCGCTTTGATATCGGACTTAAAGATCACCAAAGGCCCGAGCACACCGAATCTGGTCATCTTGCAGGATGTCCAGGATGCCACGGCGGTCGTTGGCACAGCCGCGCTGTTCTCTTTCGCGGTTACCAACAGCGCCATCGAAAACGGTTTCGTCAGCGATTATCAGTGGTACAAGAACGGTTCGCCGATACCCGGGGCCGTGGGTTCTCGCCTAAACATCATTGTTGGCGCGAACGATGACGGCGCGAAAGTGTCCTGCAAAGCTTCTCTGGCAGGCGCAAGCGTCCAAAGCCGTGAGGCCACCCTGACCGCCAAGCCCGGAGCATCTTACGCCGGTTACTTGAAGTGGGAATGGTTCAGCGGCCAAACCCGTCCTAATGTGGCAGGTGGCAATTGCGGGCCGGCTAATAGGATCATGGACATTGCCGCGTTCGAAACGATCACCGGCTACGCAGATAATTACGCTAGCCGAGTAAGCGGCTTGTTCATTCCGCCCGAGACCGGCAAGTACGTGTTCTTTATTGCGGCGGATGACGATGCCGACCTGTTCCTCAGCACTGACGAGAATCCGTCCAACAAGCGGCTCATTGCACAGGAAACCGGTTGGAGCCCAGCCCGAACGTGGGTAACCAGCCCGGCCTCGGATGTGCTTCAAAAGCGATCGGATCAGTTCACTCCAGACCAAGGAATGACCTACCCATACATGGATGGCATAGACCTTGTAAAAGGTCAGAGTTACTACATCGAGGCTGTCCATCATGAAGGCGGTGGCGGTGACAACCTGGCCGTTACATTCAAGCTGATTAGTGATGCCGATCCGGTTGATGGTGATGCGCCAAAGATGACCAACGGCGTCATTCGCATGCTAACATGGACGCCAACCAAACTCGATGTCGCCACCAATCCGTTGGACGCCGACATGTTCGAGGACCAATCTGTCACGTTCACAGCCGAGTTCTCGACAGACGCCGAGACCCTGCCCAAGCTGCAATGGCAGCGCCAGGCACCCGGTTCGAGTGATTGGGTGGACATCGCTGGCGCAACCGGAAACTCTTATCTGGTCACCACGCGCTTGGCCGACAACGGCACCAAGTTCCGTTGTGTGGCAACCATACCGTATGCCGGCTTGACCGCCACAACAACGGCAGCCACCCTGACTGTGAAGGCCGCACCGTTTATCACTGGCCTGGTCAAACGCGAACTGTGGGGGCCAGACAACAGCAGTGTCACCCGCGCACAGGTTGAAGCCGGAACGGCAGGGACGCCAAACGCCACAGATTATCTCAGCTCGTTTGCGACCACCGACTTCGCCGAGAATTACGTGCAGCGGTTGAGCTGCTATTTCGTGCCGCCTACAACAGGCGATTATGTGTTCTTCGTTTGCTCGGACGACGACAGTGACCTCTTCCTGAGCACAGACGAAGACCCTGCCAACAAGCGGCTAATCGCCCAAGAATCCGGATGGAGCGGTGCCCGGGCATGGAACAGCATCGGCGGGGGCTCGCAGGTGGCACAGAAGAGATCTGATCAGTTCAGCCCCGATGGTGGGATGACGTACCCGTACGCTTCGGGTATTCGCTTGGAAGCCGGCAAGCGCTACTACCTTGAAGCTGTTCATCATGAAGGCACTGGCGGCGACAACCTCGCTGCGACTTACAAACTCTTTAGCGAAGCTGACCCCGTCGATGGCGACTACACGAAGTTGACCGGCAACGTCATCGGCGTGAAGGCCCCAGCCCCAACTCGCTTGGACATCACCGTTCAGCCTCAAGATGTTGTGGCCCACGGCTGGGACCAGGCAATATTCACCGTGGATGCTTCTACCGATGCGCTTTACCCGCCCACCTACCAGTGGCGGCGAAACGGGACGCCAATCCCGGGCGCAACAGGCAAGACGTATTCATTGGTTACCTGCCTGAGCGACAACGGCGCTGAGTTCGATTGCGTTGTCAGCCTTGCCGGGTACGCAACGCCGGCTATTAGCAGGAAGGCCAAACTGACCGTCCTTGGCGACGCCGTGTTTGTGCCGGGCACGCTCAAAGCCGAGCGGTTCAGCAACCAAAACCGCGAAAATGTTCTGGCAGGCCGTGTCGGCGCACCAGACCTGCTCGAGTACTATTCATCGTTTGAAGCGCCCGTGAACGCGGCCGACAATTATGTGCTCCGAGTGAGCGGGTTCTTTATCCCGGCTGTCACCGGAAATTACGTGTTCTTCACCTGCTCTGATGATGACAGTGACCTGTACATCAGCACCGACGATCAGCCTTGCAACAAGCGGCTGGTCGCCCAGGAGCAGGGTTGGAGTAACAACCGCGAATGGAATAGCGCCAATGGCGGATCAGTGGATATGAAGCGGTCGGATCGCTGGTCGCCAGACGGCGGAACAACAGTTCCGTGGGCTGACGGCATCCGGCTCGAAGCCGGCAAGCGGTATTACATCGAGGGTTTGATGCACGAAGGCGGTGGTGGCGACAACTTCAGCGCCACGTTCAAACTCATCGATGATGCGGATCCCGATAACGGGACACCGACCGCTTTTGTCGCTGCCGTGATCGGTCACATGGAAGCACCGGCAGCTCAGGAGATCAAGTTCACCAAGATCACCGTGAACGCCAACGGCACGATCACTGTAGAGTGGACCGGCGGTGGCACCCTTGAAGCCACGCCGAGCTTGGACCCGGGCAAGGTCAATTGGCAGCCTGTTCCGGGCGCAACAAGCCCATTCACATTCGCGCCGACTGAGAAGATGCTGTTCGGCAGAATCAAGAAGTAGCAAGCTTCTGATCAATTGACACGAGAGGCCGGGGTTGCACCCGGCCTCTTCGTTTTTGGCCCGCATATGCCAGACGCAGAGTGACCTGCAAAGCAGATTCCTCCACTAAGGCACCAACCTCAGCCTCGCGGCAGGTTCGCAGCCGCGACGAACACCAGGAATTAATCGGTCAGGGCGGACACAAGCGAAGATGGCACAATAGCCGTTCGAAGTCGCAGGTGGCAACTGCGCAGTACTTGTCCCCGGCGCCATAGTAAACAAACAGACGGCCATCAATCACCACCGCGCCGCAAGGAAAACATACGCCCCGATAGTAACCTTCGATTTCGTAATCGGTTTCGGGTTGCATCAGCCAGTCGGGCGTGCGGTGCAACACCACTGATGGATCCTCGAGGTCAAGGAGCAATGCGCCGATTCGATAGTACCCGTCCGGTCCGACGGCGTGATATAGCGTGAACCAGCCGTGGTCGGTTCTTATAGGCGGGGTGTTCACTCCGAGCTTGGCTGCTTCCCACGGGTACCGGTTCTTGATCAGCAGCTTGCTCTTGGCCGCCGGAAACCCGAGCAAATCGGTTGAAAACGCAATCCATGCGCACGCGTGTTCAGTGCCGTACTCGGGTCCGACCCATTCCAAGGGCCGATGAATCAATGCGAATCGGCCGCCCACACGCTCTGGAAACAGCACGGCATCCCTGTCATCAAGGAGCGGGTCAGTGATCCAACCGGCTCGAATCCAGCTTTTGAAATCGCGTGTCATGGCCAGCCCTGTGAGGGTGGCGTTCACACGGAGATAGCGCGGGAACTCCGGCGGGCAATCTGGCGTGATGTAATGTTGTCGAACTTCCGGCCGCCAGAACTGACCGAAAGGGAAATGTCTGCACGCGTACGTCACATAAAACCAATCGCCCATTTTCACAATGCGCGGGTCCTGGATCGTTGCGCCGTCGAATCCTTCAATGCTCGGGCTCAAACATGGCTGGTCTGAAACACGCTCGAACTGGAAACCGTCTCTGCTCACGGCCAACCCGAACCAGCACTTGTATTCAGGGCCTGACTCGGCAGCGCGGTAGAGCAACAGCACTTCACGCTTGCTTTGATCGTACCATGCCGCGGGATTGAACACGGCAAGGTCTTCCCACTTGTGATCGTGATGCGGTGCGAGAATCGGGTTTCCCGGGTAACGCTCCAGTTTCATATCGGGGGATATGATGCTTGCTGGCGGGTTCTTTCTGCAAGCAGGCTTTGCTGTTGAACTACCGTCGTCTATGACAGCGCGTTTGAGAAAGCGCTGGCGCCCGGGGGCGCGGCCATCCCCGGTCGCATCAGGTCAGAGACCGATCTTGCGAACGGTTCCGACCCCGCAAATCAGGCGCCCGAATGTTGACCGCTTGGGTGCGCAAACAACGTGTCTGTCCCCATATCGCGTTTCGGGAGCGCGGCCGTCCTCGGCCGCATCAACCCGATGACTGATCTTACCAGCGGTTACTATCGCACAAATAGGGCGCCCGAACGTTGACCGGTTGCGGAACTGCATGTCTGTCCCCATGTCGCACCAAGAATCCCCGCGTGACTGCCGTCCGATCAAGGCTTAGCCCGCATATTTCATACCCTGAGCAGTCTGCGAAACGGGTGCCTTCAAGCAACCAAGGAATATGCGGGCCCCGGAAATCTCACCGGAGTGAAGCTTTGGGTGTCTTGGGCTGGTCCAGCGGTGAGATTTCCGGGTTAGCAGGAACGTTCTTGGGGCAAGATTCCCAGGTCAGCAACTTCACTGGCGCATCAGCCGCGCAAGTGACATTGCCATCTCGAGTGCCTGTTCGTAGTTGAGGCGTGGATCGACTGACGATCGATAGTCGCGTGTAAGGTCGGCTTCGGTCAACCCGCAGGCGCCACCAACACATTCGGTGACCTGATCGCCGGTGAGCTCGAAATGAACGCCCCCGAGGTGTGTTCCGTGTTCTTTTAGGATTTGGAATGACAATTCAAGCTCGCGCACTATGCGTTCGAACCGCCGGGTTTTTACGCCCGTCGAAGTCACCTCGGTGTTCCCGTGCATGGGATCACAGCACCACACCACAGCTAGTCCGTGTTTCTGGACAATATCGACCAGCGGCGGCAGTTCCCGCTCGACCGCGTCAGCGCCAAACCTGTGGATCAAAGTGAGACGGCCAAGTTCGTTTTCGGGATTCAAGATTCTGCAAAGTGCGACCAGTTCGTCGGGCGTAATTGGCTGGCCGATTTTTACTCCGATGGGATTGCGGATGCCGCGGAAATACTCGACGTGGGCGCCGTCAAGCGACCGCGTGCGGTTCCCGATCCACGGAAAGTGCGTTGCGAGGTTGTACCAGTAAGGCCGGCGCGGCACCTTCCGTGTCTGGGCCTGTTCATACCAGAGATGAAGGCCCTCGTGACTGGTGAAGAAATCGACTCTGTTCATTTCGGCAATGGTACTGCCGGTGAGTGTTTCCATGAACCTGAGGGATTCTCCCAATGACTCCACCATTTGCATGTATTCAGCGGCACGGGGCGACTTGCGAACAAAACCGAGTTCCCAGTATTCGGGATGATGCAGGTCCGCGAACCCGCCATCTATGAGCGCCCTGATGAAATTGATCGTCAAAGCGGCTCGTTCATAAGCGCGCAGGAGCAGGTCGGGGTCCGGTCTGCGTTCTTCTTTCGTAAACCCCGGCCTGTTTATCATGTCACCGCGATATACGGGCAAGGTCACGCCGTTGTGCGTTTCCGTCTCGGACGATCTGGGTTTTGCATATTGACCGGCAAAGCGGCCGATGCGGATGACACGTTTTCGCCCGCTCTGAGTGAGGACAAGGCTCATCTGCAGGAGAATCTTCAGTTTCGATGTGATTGCGTCGGACTGGCAATCCTCGAAGCTTTCCGAACAATCACCGCCCTGAAGCAGAAACCGTTCGCCCCGGACAACGTCGGCGAGCTGGCTTCTGAGCTTCTCGATCTCCCAACTTGTTACGAGCGGCGGGAGCTTCGAGAGCTTTTCCACTGTTTTGTGCAAAGCTTCTGCGTCAGGATAACTGGGCTGCTGAGCAGCCGGCTTGCTCTGCCATGAATCTGGCGTCCATTGTCGTGTGTCGTTTGTCATTCTTTCCTGTCGTGCAATCGTCTAACCAAGAGCAAAATGTTGGTCATGGAGAAACAATTGCAAGATCATTCAGTTGAAGGTGCGCCGCACCGGGATTATCGTGGTTGTTCGGATTTCTTTTCCATGGCCTGCCTGAGGTTGTCCTGAGCAGGGGTGAACTCGGGCTGCAACCTGAGCACTTCTCGGTACGCGCCAATTGCTTCGTCCCATTTGCTCTGGGACATGTAAATGCCGGCGAGGTTGAACTTGGCCTGCCAGTAATTGGTATCCAGCAACGACGCTTTGAGAAAAGCGTCGGCAGCTTGTGGAATGAGCCCCAGTTCGCGGAGGGCTATCCCGAGGCTGTTGTAGGCAACCGCATAATCCGGCAGGATAGCTATTGCGGTGTTGAAATGAACCAGGGCGTCGTTGAGGTTGCCCTCGCGCAACA
>JAAYVR010000210.1 GCA_012517065.1 Verrucomicrobiota bacterium
GCTTTGTTTCTATGCCCAAACAACGTGCCTGTCCCCATATGGCCTCAGCGGATGCAGTGGGCGTTGGCAGGCGCGAAGCGTTTGGAGTGCGGCAGCTTGCTGCCGCTTTGTTTCTATGCCCAAACAACGTGCCTGTCCCCATATGGCCTCAGCGGATGCAGTGGGCGTTGGTAGGCGCGAAGCGTTTGGAGTGCGGCAGCTTGCTGCCGCTTTGTCTCTATGCCCAAACAACGTGTGTGTCCCCATATCGGCACCCGAGTGGTTCCTCCGCAGACTTCGGCAGCCGCCGATTGAAACAAGGGACAATTTGCGGGCCACGCCGCGATCACGGAGCAAAACCCAAACAACGAGCCTGTCACTCTATTGGGCCCGCACCCAGACAACAAGCCTGTCACTTTACTTGCGTCGTCTTGGATATGCGTGGGCGGCAGGCGCCATGTACTGAATCAATTCACTTCCCACTGCATTCTTTTGCCAAGGAAAGAAGCGGCCGCAAAGAGGCCCATTCCAGCCCGGAAATTTCACCGCCTGACCGGACAAATAAACCCAAAGCTTCATTCCGGTGAGATTTTCGGGGCCCGCATATTCCTTGTTTGCTTGACGACACCCGTTTCGCAGACTGCTCAGGGTATGAAATATGCAGGCTAGCAAGGCGAGGCAAACACCAAGATGACAGAGAGTTTCCTCGCGCCTTATGACACCAAACGCCTCGCGCCCTAAGGTTGATGAGCCTCGCTAGGACGCACCCTGTCCGCTCTGTGCCTGCTCGGAAGGCGCCCCTGTGGCGCCAGCTGGCTGGCTTTCTGCCGCGGGTTCCGCGCTCACAGGCTGTTGCACGGGCGTTGTAGATTCCACCCACTCAAGTATGGCCATCTCGGCAGCGTCACCTTGGCGCCTGCCCAACCTGATAATGCGAGTGTAACCGCCGTTCCGCCCCTTGTGTGCAGGCGCTATCTCCTTGAAAAGCATGCGCACAGCTTCTTCATCCTGGAGCAGTCTGGCAGAAGCAAGCCGTCTGTCGTGAAGCGTTCCCCGCTTTGCCAAAGTCACCATCTTCTCCGCAACCGACCTCGCTGCCTTGGCCTTCGCCACCGTGGTTGTAACTCTTCGGTGCCTTATGAGGCTGCAAACCAAATTGGCAAGCATCGCATTGCGGTGTTCACCCGTGCGCCCAAGTTTAGCTGTCCGTTTGAGGTGTCGCATAACCGTTTGGTAATCGTTGCCGGGATCAGGCTTTGCGAGGTTCCTCCCGAGGAGGCTCAAGCAGACTCGGATCAAACTTCATCCCAAGCGTCAGACCAAGAGCGGCAAGTTTCTCCTTGATCTCGTTGAGTGATTTCTTGCCGAAGTTACGGTACTTGAGCATCTCTTGCTCAGTTTTCATCGCAAGCTGTCCCACTGTGGTGATGTTGGCGTTGTTCAGGCAGTTGGCCGCACGCACGCTGAGCTCTATTTCGTTGACGCTCATGTTAAGCAGTTTCCTGAGCTTCGTCCGCTCCTCGTCCTGCGTGTCAACCACCGCCTCGAATTCAACAGGATTCTTGTCGTACCCGACAAACACATCCAGATGCTTCTGGAGAATCGCCGAAGCCTGCAAGAGTGCATCGTCAGGCGAAATCCGGCCGTCAGTCCAAATCTCCAATATCAACCTGTCATAGTCGGTCTTTTGCCCGACACGCGCGTTCTCAACATTGTAACGCACACGCACAACCGGCGAAAACAACGAGTCAACAGCAATTGTCCCTATCGGCTGGTCAGGCTTCTTGTTTTCGTCCCCCGGACAAAACCCGCGCCCCACCTTCACCTCGAACTCCATGTCCAGCTTTCTCTTCCGGTCTATCGTGCAAATGAGCTGGTCCGGATTCACGACCTCGACATTCTGGTTGGCCTGTATGTCTGCGGCTGTGACCGGCCCTTCCTTGTTCACCGACAACCGCAGCCACTGCGGCTCGCGCGTTTCGTGAAACTTGAACTTGACCTTCTTCAGATTCAGTATGATGTCGGTAACATCCTCAACCACACCGTCTATTGTGCCGAACTCGTGCGGCACACCTTCGATTTTCACCGCAGAAATAGCCGCCCCTTCAAGCGACGATAACAGCACCCGCCTCAGCGAGTTGCCAATCGTGTGACCGTACCCTGTCTCAAAAGGCTCGGCCGTGAATTTCGCATAATACGGGGTCGAAGTTGATTCGTCCTTGATCAACCGCTTCGGCATCTCGAACCGACCAATACGTGCTGGCATAATCTTGTCGCAATTTCAACCTGCCCGATGTTCCGGATTCCCAGCCGGGCACCGGGCCATATAATTGCTTTTTATCAAACGATTAACACTCTACCGGGAATAAAACTCAACAACCGCTTGTTCATTGGCAATGGGTTGTATGTCATCGCGCGTCGGCAGCCGCATCACCACGCCCTTGAAAGCCTCCTTGTTCAGTGAAAGCCAATCCGGTACCGCCCGACTCGCGCTGAATTCGAGGTTCTTCGCAGCCAACCTCCGCGACGCGTCGCTGTTCCGCACCTCGACGACATCATTCACCTTCACACCATACGAAGGCACATTCACCTTCCTGCCATTAACTTTGATGTGGCCATGGCACACCATCTGCCGCGCCGCAGCCCTCGTGTACGCAAACCCAAGCTGGTACACCACATTGTCCAATCTGCACTCCAAAAGCTGCAGCATCGTCTCACCGGTCACACCGCGCTTCCTCAATGCCTGCCGATATACCCGGTGAAACTGCCGTTCCAAAAGACCGTAATAGTACCGAAGCTTCTGCTTCTCCATCAGCCCCAGCGCATAATCAGTGTTCTTCCTCCGATGCTTGGGGCCATGTACACCCGGTCCATAGTTGCGCTTCTCGAGATACTTGGTCGGCCCAAATATCTGAGTCCCAAAACGCCGACTTATTCTTACCCTCGGTCCTGTGTAACGAGCCATAGAAAACAAATGCTACTCTGCAACCAAACAAACCTACACCCGCCGCTTCTTGCGCGGACGACACCCGTTGTGTGGAACAGGCGTCACATCCTTGATCACCGTGATGTCCAACCCAATCGCCTGCAAAGCCCGAATCGCAGCTTCCCGCCCAGACCCGGGACCGCTCACATGCACCTCGACTTCTCTCATCCCGTGAGACATCGCCTGTCTCGCTGCATCCTGAGCCACTTGCTGCGCCGCAAAAGCCGTGCTCTTCCGTGACCCCTTGAAACCAACACGCCCCGCCGTTGACCACGCTATCACATTCCCATGCGCATCCGTGATCGTCACCATCGTATTGTTGAACGTCGCCAAAATGTGCGCAATCCCGGAAGCAATGTTCTTCGCCCCTTTCGCGCGTATTATCTTCTTCGGGGCCGCTTCCTCCCCGAGCAGCTCGGCCGCAGTCGGAGCTGCAACAGGCTCCGGAACCGCAGGCTCAGCTTTCTTGCCCGTTTTCGGCGATGCCTTCTCCACTGGCGGCTTCTCTGCAACGCCCTTCTCAGGCGTGCCAGTTTCCGTCTTCACTTCTTTCTTCGCAGGTTGTTTCGCTGCTTTTGGTTCCTCGGACATAAACGTCTTATCCAATCAGTGTATCCCAGCCTTAGCGTGCGGATTCCGCACAACACCCACGGTCTTCCTTGGGCCCTTCCTCGTTCGAGCGTTCGTTTGGGTCCGTTGCCCGCGGACAGGCAGACCCCGCATGTGCCTCAACCCACGGTAACACTTTATGACCTGCAACCGCTTGAGGTTCAAACCAATCTCCCGCCGCAGATCGCCTTCGATCACATACTTGCCTTCCTGGATCGCATGCGCTATCTGCGACAACTGTTGTTCCGTCAGGTCCTTGGCACGGATGCTCCCGTCAATCCCAGCTCTCTCGAGTATCTCTTTCGAGTTCGCCGGGCCTATCCCGTAAATGTACCTGAGCGCAATGTCGATTCGCTTGTCGCTGGGTATGTCAACCCCAAGTATTCGAGCCATATAACAGATTCCTAAATCACACGTTCAACTTGCCACACCCCGGCCATTAACCCTGCCGCTGTTTGTGGCGCGGATTTGAACAAATAACACGGATAACACCTTTGCGCCGCACAATTTTGCAGTGCTCGCAAAGCCGCCTCACTGACGTTCGCACTTTCATATGTCATCACTCGTCTATCGCCGCAGGCATCACAATCCTGCCGCGCGAAACATCATACACCGAAATCTCGAGCCGCACACGATCGCCCACCGCGAAACGCTTCTTCCCTGCATCGCGGCGTGAAACGCCGGCCCACAGCTTGTGGCCGTTCGCCAACTGAACCATGCAGACACCGTCAGGCCGAACTTCGCACACTATTCCGTCTTCCTCGATGTGCCCCGGTCCAGGCATGTCAGCACTTCAGGTTCGCCTTCGGTCACCAAAATCGTGTGCTCAAAGTGCGCGGAAAGTGAACCGTCTTCTGTCACTACTGTCCACCCATCCGACAACACTCGCACACCCGCTCGGCCTGCGTTCACCATCGGCTCAATCGCCAATGTCATCCCCGGGCGCAACCTCGGCGACCGGTCAGTGTCCACAAAGTTCGGCACTTGGGGGTCCTCGTGCATCGCACGGCCTATCCCATGGCCAACAAATTCTCGGACCACGCTGTACCCGTGCTTCTCAACGGTCTCCTGAATGGCGCGCGATATGTCCACCACCCGGTTACCAGGCACAGCCTGGCGAATGCCTTCCCATAATGCCCGCTCTGTCACATCCAAAAGGTTTTGAGCCTCGGGGCTGCAACCGCCAGCCGGCACCGTCCGCGCCGTGTCGCCAACAAAACCGTTATAATACACCCCAACATCAAGACTGACAAGGTCCCCAAATTCCAGCCGCCGGTCCCCCGCAAGCCCATGCACAACTTCGTCGTTAACTGAAATGCACAAATGGCACGGGTAGTTCTTGTAACCCAGAAATGCACTCCGGGCCCCATAGTGCTTGATCCGAGCTGCAGCGTACTTCTCGATTTCCCGGGTCGTCATCCCCGGAGTAACATACGCCGCCACCTCGTCCAGCACAGCCGCTGCAATCCGGCCGGCAGCCCTCATGCCTTCCTGGTCACATTCGCTTTTCAGAATTATCATCGTAAAGCGACAGGTGCAGACTCGTGTTTGTTAAAGATCGATGCGATAGCTCCCAGCTCCGCAGGCTTGCTGCAGGCCAGAAACCGCCGCCTTAATCAAAACCGCCCCCTGATGCGCCCCTTCTTCAAAAACCCATCATAGTGCCGCATCAACAAGTGCGACTCCATCTGGCGCATCGTGTCCAGCAGTACCCCAACTGTAATCAGCAAACTCGTGCCCCCAAAGAATTGCCCAATCTCAAACGGCACGTCCACCCACCTGAACAGAATCGTCGGTAAAACCGCTATCGCAGCCAAAAATATCGCCCCGGCAAGCGTGATCCGGCTCATCGCGCGATGCAAAAAATCGCTCGTGTGCTGTCCCGGCCGAACCCCGGGAATGTAACCGCCGTACTTCTTGAGATCGTCCGCAATCTGAAGCTCGTTGAACTGTGTCGCCACCCAAAAATATGAAAAGAACAGGATCATCAGCCCTTCCAGCGTCAGATAGGTAAAGGTCCCATGCTGCAATTGAACATAAACCGCCTCGCAAACCTTGGATAACCCCGGAAGGTTTTGCCTCGTCAACCCTGCCAGCGACAGGAAAATCTTCTCCGGAAACATCAGTATGGCCTGCGCAAATATGATCGGCATAACGCCCGCATAGTTGACTCGCAGCGGCATAAACGATGTCCCACCCGCGTAAACCTTCCGCCCAACAGCCCGTTGCGCATATTGCACCGGAATCTTTCGCTGCGCCTGCGTCACAGCCACAACCGCTGCCACCACAGCGAGCAACAGCAACAACAACGCAATCGCGTGGAAGAAATTCCAGCCCATCTGCGTCGTCCCACGCGGCGGAAAGAACTTCATCCATGTCGCCGTAATCGCCTGAGGCAATCTCGATAGAATCCCAATCGTTATCACCAACGATACACCGTTGCCAATCCCGCGATCAGTTATCTGCTCTCCCAACCACATCAACAACAGCGTCCCGGTCGTCAGCAACAGCACTGTCTGGACCCTGTACCACCACAGGTTCTCCATCAAAACAAGGTTCCCCGGAAAGCCAGCCCCAAACACTTTCTCCGGATTCTCCCAGCTCAACGCCATGAAAAAGCCCTGGCCAAGACAAAGCAGCACAGTCAAATAACGACCGTACTGGATGATCTTAACCCGGCCGCCCTCCTCGCGAACCATCTTGCTCAACTGAGGCACCACCGCGCTCAAAAGCTGGAGGATGATCGTCGCACTGATGTAAGGCATGATTCCCAACGAACCAATCGCGCAGCGTTCCAAAGCGCCCCCCGTGAAAAGGCTGTACATTCCCAACAGCCCGCCACCGCGGCTTGCATTCTCCTCGAAGAACTTCGCCAAAGTGGCACCGTCCAGCCCGGGAATCGGAACCAATGCCACAACGCGACAAACCGCCAACAGCATCATCGTGAAGAAGATTCTCGATCTGAGCTCGGGAATCCTGAAGCAATTGGCGAACGTCTGGAGAATCGACCTCAGCATAGGTTCATCGAATCCTTACTTTCCCGGCGCCGACGGTTTAACAGTCTCGCAAGTCCCACCAACACCCTCAATCTTTTTCCTGGCGGAAGCGCTGAAAGCATGCGCACAAACCGTCAGCTTGTGGGCCAGTTCCCCTCCACCCAGAACCTTGATGCCGTCAGCACGACCGTTGACAAGCCCGGCCTTCCTCAGGTCAGATTCCTCTACCCTGCTCCCTTCCGGGAACCGGTTCAAATCGCCAACGTTCACCGGCAAATACCGGGTCCCAAATCTCGCATTGTTGAAACCGCGTTTCGGCATCCGCCGGATCAACGGCATCTGGCCACCTTCAAACCCAATCCGAATCGTCCCGCCAGACCGCGCGGTCTGCCCCTTGCCGCCCCGGCCGCTGGTCTTACCGTGCCCCGATGATCGGCCAATTCCAAGCCGTTTCCTTGGGTGCCTCGCACCCGGCCGTGGTTTCAATGTGTGAAGACGCATACTCATGAAACTGTTACTGGCGTACTGGCTGCCGAAGCCCTCTCCGGCAACGGCAAGCCGCGTTGTTTGTAAATCTCCTCACGGCGCCGCAGTGATAGCAATGCATTAAGCGTCGCTTTCGCTACATTGGCGGGATTCTTCGAACCAAGCGACTTGGTCAATACATCCCGAACACCAGCCGATTCCACCACGGCTCGCACCGTCCTGCCCGCGATAATCCCTGTCCCAAGCGATGCCGGCTTCAACAACACCCGCGCACCACCATGCACACCAACCACTTCATGCGGAATTGTTGCCTCGAGCGTCGCAACCCCAACCATGCTCCGCTTCGCATTCTCCCCAGCCTTCCGAATCGCGTCTGCCACCTCGCCCGCCTTCCCAAGGCCAAGCCCAACACGCCCTTTCTTGTCCCCAACAACCACCAGCGCGCTGAAACTGAACCGCCGGCCGCCTTTAACGACTTTCGCGGACCTGTTCACAAACACAACCTTTTCAACCAACTCCTCTCCGGTTTCTCCCTCCAAAGGCTGATCTGTGATCTCAACCGGCCCTCTTGAACGGCGCCCAAAGCGCCCTTCCCGGCCCGGACCTCGGACGGCAACCCGCCCCTCACCATTCGAAGATTTGCCCGATTCTGTTACGCTCATTGCCTGTTATTTTCCTAAAATGCCAATCCCGCCTGGCGCGCAGCATCGGCCAGAGCTTTCACCTTCCCGTGGTACAACGCACCGCTGCGGTCAAACACTACCTTCGTTATCCCGTTCGCTTTTGCCACCTCCGCAGCAATCGCCCCAAGTTTGCTCGCACTGTCAACGTTGGCTTTCCACGGCCCCTTCTCAGCCAGTAGCTTGCTCCGCGTCGATGTTGCCGCAATCGTCGCACCTCGCTGGTCGTCTATGAATTGCACGTATATGTGGCGGCCCGTAAACCGGACGCTCATCCTGGGACGTTCCGCTGTCCCGGTAATCTTTCGCCGGATTCGCCAACGCCGCCGCTGCTCAAGTCGCTGTTTCTTTTCCGGTCTCATCTTTCTATTGCAAAACCGTCAAAAACCACCCCGCATCATTGCACCTTCTTGCCTTCCTTGCGAATAACTCGCTCCCCAACGTATCGAATCCCCTTGCCCTTGTATGGCTCGGGCGGATGGAAACCACGCAGGTCCGCCGCAACCTGACCAACAACCTGCTTGTCAGGCCCGCTCACCGTCAGTTTCGTGTTCTCTTCAACAGTGACAGTCACCTGCGGCGGCAACGGGTACTCGATCGGATGCGAATGCCCCAAGAGCAACGTCACTACATTGCCCTGAACCGACGCCTTGTAACCGACACCCTGTATCTCGAGCTTCTTCACGTAACCCTCGGCCGCGCCTCGCACCATGTTGGCAAGCAATGCCCGCGCCAGCCCGTGACGCGCCTTCGCCTCGTCGTCATCCCCGTCTCGAACCACAACAAGTTTGTCCCCTTCGCGGCTCACAGATGTCCGTCGCGGGATCGACATCTGCAGTTTGCCTTTCGGCCCCTCAACAAATACCACACCTTCGGTGATATTAACCTTTACCTGCGCCGGAATGGGAATCGGCAGTTTGCCTATTCTAGACATCGCAAATCTCCCTTCCTACCAAACGTAACATATAACCTCGCCGCCAACGTTGGCCCTGCGTGCTTCAGCACCCGTCATCACGCCCCGGGACGTTGACAATATCGCAATCCCCATGCCGCCCAAAACACGCGGTATGCTGTCCGCATCAACGTATTGCCGCAGCCCGGGCTTGCTAACCCGTTTCACACCCTCGATAACGCCCTTCCGCCCGTGAAACTTCAAACGAACCTTCAACGTCTTCTTGTTCGTTCCGTCCACGTGATAGTCCGCTATGTACCCCTCGCGCTTCAGCAGCATCGCAATCCGCTCCTTCAACGTCGAGTGGTTAACTTCAACCTCGGCCACAAGTGCCTTGTTCGCATTGCGAATCCGAGTCAGAAAATCAGCAATCGGGTCCGTCATATTCTCACCAACTGGCTTTGGTCAAACCCGGTATCTGCCCGGCTAATGCCATCTCCCGGAAAGTCAAACGCGACACCCCAAACTTCCGCAGGTAACTATGCCGACGCCCCGTCACCTTGCAGCGGTTCACTACCCGCACCGGACTCGCATCACGCGGCAGCTTGGCCAACCCAACGTAGTCCTTCTTGGCCTTCAGCTCCGCGCGAATCGCGGCGTACTTCTTCACCGTCGCCCGCTTCCGCTTGTCGCGCTCAATCCACGATTTCTTCGCCATACTTCTGAAACTTTCTCACTCCAACGTTGTTTCACTTTCCTTCGCTAAACGGCATCCCCAGCATCCTCAACAAATCCACTGCTTCCTCGTCAGTCTCCGCCGTCGTAACAATGGTCACATCCATCCCCTGGTGCCTCTTGATCTTGTCAAGGTCAATTTCCGGAAAGATCGTCTGATCGTCCAATCCCAAAGAATAACTGCCCCGCCCGTCAAAAGCCCGAACCGACAGCCCGCGGAAATCGCGGATGCGCGGCAATGCCGTGGCTATCAGCCTGTCCAAAAACTCGTACATCACCTCACGCCTCAAAGTCACATGACACCCGATCGGCTGCCCCTTCCGCAACTTGAAGTTCGCAACGCTCTTGCGCGACTTGTCAATCACCGGACGCCGTCCGGTGATCATCGCAAGGTCCTTCGCCGCATCTTCCACGGCTGTCTTCTCGAGGGATGAACTAACCCCCATGTGCACCACAATCTTCTCAAGCCGTGGCACCTGGTGGACGTTCTTGTACCCACGCTTGGCCATCAAAGCTGGCCGCACTTCCTCAAAGTACTTTTGTTGAAGTCTTGGTTTCATGTCGCCTCAACTCATGCAGCACTGGCCGGCTTCGGCCTGCGCGCCTGCCGCGCATCGTACTCATCCGCCCGCATAACATTCGAAATGTGAATGGACCCTTCCATCTCAACAATCTCACCCTGCGGACGCAACTGGCTCTTGCGCATGTGCCGCTTGATCATCTTCACGCCCTCAACAATCACACGTTGCTTCTTCCTCAGCACACGTATAACCCGGCCGCGCTTGCCCTTCTCCGTACCGGAGAGAACAACCACCGTGTCGTTCTTCTTCACGTGAAACTTGCGCATGGCTTCAAATAACTTCAGGAGCAAGGGACACAATTTTCATAAACTTCAAATCTCGCAGTTCCCTCGCCACAGGACCGAAAATCCGTGTCCCCTTCGGATTCAGGTCGTTGTCAATGATCACTATCGCGTTCGAGTCAAATCTCAAATACGACCCGTCACTCCTGTGGATGGCCTTCCTGGTCCTCACCACAACCGCCGTCACAACGTCCCCTTTCTTCACCGCACCGTCAGGCGCAGCCTCCTTGATGTGCGCCTTTATAATGTCACCAACACGCGCATAACGCTGGTTCCGACCCAGCACGCCAATCGCAGCAGCGCGCTTCGCGCCGGAATTGTCAGCCACCTCAAGTATCGATCGAACCTGCAACATAAATTCAACCCTCCGTAACCCCGGCGGTAGCAAGCCCGGAAACTTGCTCCCGCCCAATGATTTCCACCAAACGCCACCTCTTCAGCTTCGACAATGGACGCGTCTCGCTGATGCGCACCACGTCGCCAACCTTCGCCTCGCCCTTCTCATCATGAGCGTAAAGCTTCTTGTAACGCGTTATCACCTTCTTCAAACGCGGATGACGCAGCCGCCGCTCAACACGCACGACTATCGTCTTGTCCATTCTGTCAGACAAAACAACGCCCACCCGCTCTTTCCGCATTCCCCGATCTTTCTGTAAATCCGACATAATCACACAATAACTCTATCCTCGCGCCACTTTCCGGCGTAGCTCTGACAATACCGTCTCCACTCGCGCAATCTCCCGCCGCAAAAGCCGCAAGCGCGCCGGATTCTCCAGTCGGCTGCTCGCCTTCTGCAAACGCAGGTTGAACAGCTCCTGCCGCAAATCCCGGCTCATCGCGGCCAGCTCCACAGCCGTCTTTTCCCTGATCTCAGACACTTTCTTAGCCGTCTTCGCCATAGCTCCCACCTCCTATCCGCGCCGATGGCGCGAAACAAATTTCGTCGGCACCGGCAACTTGCTCGCCGCAAGCCTCAGCGACGTCCGCGCAACTTCCTCGGTCACACCGTCCACCTCAAACAGAATCGTCGCAGGCTTCACAACCGCAACCCAGCTCTCAACCGCGCCCTTGCCAGTTCCCATTCGCGTCTCCAAGGGCTTCTTCGTTATCGGCTTGTCAGGGAAAACCCGTATCCACATCTTGCCCCGGCGTTTCATGTGCCGGCTGATTGCCACTCGCGCCGCCTCGATCTGTTTGGTATCCAACCAGCACCGCCCCAGCGCCTGCAATCCATACTCACCGTACGCAACCCGGTTGCAACGCG
This sequence comes from Verrucomicrobiota bacterium, assembly GCA_012517065.1. Taxonomy (GTDB): domain Bacteria; phylum Verrucomicrobiota; class Verrucomicrobiia; order Limisphaerales; family J093; genus JAAYVR01. The sequence goes on from JAAYVR010000210.1 coordinate 11,490, forward strand.
TCGCTAACCCCCTCCTGCTCCCACGCTGCTGTTTCCGGTACTTGACTCGTGATGGCATCATCGGCATGGCAACATCCTCTCCTCTCTTCCGTTATTCCTTATCATCACGCGCCGCTGACCCCGCAGGCACGGACTTCTTCTCCGCCTTGGCCTCCCCGTGGCATATCCAACACTTGATCCCAAGCTTCCCATACACGGTGTTCGCCTCCGCAAACCCGTAGTCTATCTTCGCCCGCAACGTGTGCAGCGGCACACGCCCCTCATGGTACGTCTCCGACCTCGCCAACTCCGCCCCGCCAAGACGCCCCGCACACCGAATCCGAATCCCCGCCGCCCCCTGATCCATCGCTGTCTGCACAGCCTTCTTCATCGCGCGCCGGAATGATATCCGCCGCTCCAACTGCAGAGCCACGTTCTCCGCCACCAGTTGCGCGTTCAAATCCGGATTCTTCACCTCCAGCACATCTATGTATATCTCCTTGCCGGTCATCTTGCTCAATTCTTCTTTCAGCCGATCAATCTCGGCGCCTTTCCTCCCTATGACCACGGCAGGCCTCGCTGTGAAAATCGTCACTCGACATCTGTTGGCGGCTCGCTCAATCTGAATCTTCGGCACGGCCGCCGATTCCAGCTTGCTCTTCAGAAACTCGCGAATCTTGGTGTCCTCCACTAAAAGGCCCCCAAAGTCACGCCTGTTGGCATACCACCGAGATTGCCAGTCTCTGTTGACCGCAACTCTCAACCCAATCGGATTGGTTTTCTGACCCATGGCAATTACTGATCCAAATTAAATTGATCTGACAACACTATTCTGATGTGACACCGTCGCTTCAGAACCGGCCCTGCAGAACCCCGCGCCTTCGCAACATACCGCTTCAATGGCGTCGCCGTCCCAGCCACCGCTTCCTTGATCCAAAGCACATCGGGCTTCAAATTGTGATTGTGCTCAGCGTTCGCCATCGCCGATTTCAGCGTCTTGGCGACCAGCCGCGCAGACTTCCGCGGCACCGCCGCCAGCACAGCAGCAGCATCCACCGCCCGCATGCCCTGAACCTGGCGCACCACCTCGCGCATCTTTTGCGCCGACATCGGCGCGTTCCGTGTTATGGCCTTGACTTCCATACTGCTACTTCGCTTCCGCTTTGGCCGTGTGCGCACCGTGCTTCTTGAACGTCCGCGTCGGTGCAAACTCGCCAAGTTTGTGCCCAACCATGTTTTCCGTGACAAAAACGGGAACGAATATTTTCCCATTGTGCACGTTGAACGTCAAGCCCACGAAATCAGGCGTGATCGTTGATCGACGCGACCATGTCTTGATCGCCGTCTTTGACTTCGTTTCCCTCGCCTTCTGAATCTTCTCCAGAAGAGGCAAATCAACAAACGGACCTTTCTTTATCGACCGTGCCATACGCCATTACCTTGATTTCATCGGACGTCCATCTCGCCGAATCACTATGAACCTGCTGGACCGCTTCCGCCTGTCGCGCGTCCGGTACCCCTTCGCCAGCAGCCCCCACGGCGAAGTCAATTGTTGCCAGCCACCACCGCTCTTCGCCTTGCCAGCACCACCGCCATTTGGGTGATCAACCGGATTCCGCGCCACACCGCGCGTGATCGGCCTTATCCCAAGATGACGGGACCGCCCCGCCTTCCCCAATACCACATTCTCATGCTCCAAATTCCCAACCTGGCCTATCGTCGCGTAGCATTTCTCGTTTATCTTCCGAATCTCCCCGGAAGGCAAACGCACCAATGCGTAACCTTCGTCCCGCGACATCAGCGTCGCCGCCCCACCAGCAGCACGCACAAGTTGACCACCACGCCCAGGTATCAACTCAATGTTGTGAATCGACAACCCAACAGGAATCGACTTCAACGGCAAACTGTTCCCCACTTCAGGCGGCGCGTCCGGACCGCTCATCAGCGTCGCGCCAACCCGCAAACCGTCCGGCGCAATTATGTACCTCTTCTCCCCATCCTTGTACTCCAACAGCGCTATCCGCGCAGACCGGATCGGATCATATTCAATCGCCTTAACGGTCGCTGCCACGCCAATCTTGTTCCGCTTGAAATCAATTATCCGGATTTTCTGTTTGTGCCCGCCACCTATACCGCGCGCAGTAACACGACCATAACAGTTCCGCCCCCCGGTCTTCTTCCGCACCTCAACCAGCTTCCGCTCAGGACGGCCCTTCGTCACCTCATCAAAACTGGCGACGGTTATGTACCGCCTCGACGGAGTAATCGGTCTGAATGTTTTTACAGCCATCGCAAATCACCTCCTCACGTCAACACAATCTTGTCCCCTTCCTTGAGCGTAACAATCGCCTTCTTCCATCCAGGCGAACGCCCGGCCGACCGCGTAAGACGCCGACGCAGTTTGCCGCGCACGTTCATCGTCCGCACGTTGATCACCTTCACCTTGAACAATTCCTCAACCGCCCGCCTAATCTGAATCTTCGTAGCTCGACGGTCAGCCACAACCGTGTACTGGTTGTACTTCTCCGTCTGAATACTGCCTTTCTCTGTCAAACGGGCAGTCTTGATGATCTCAAATGGATTCATGTCACTTAAGCCGTTCTTCCACCTGCTTAAACCCAAGCCGCGTGAACAATAGCTTGTCGTAACGCAACACCTGATAGGTGTTCAGTTCCCGACCGGTCGTAATGTCCACACCCGGCACATTCCGCGCCGCCAACATCAAATTCCTGTCGCCCCCCTCACACACAACAAGCGTCTTCAGCGCACCCAACTCCAGCGCCCCAAGCACCCCCACAAACTCCTTCGTCTTCGGCGCCGAAAGTTTCAAATCCTCAACAACCATCACATCACCAGCCTTCAGACGCTCGCTCAATGCCTTCCTCAAACCAAGCATCTTCGCCGTCTTCGGCAGTTTCTTGCTGTAATCCCGTGGCTTCGGACCAAACACAACACCCCCACCCACCCACAACGGCGATTGAAATGAACCTGCCCGAGCTCGCCCGGTCCCCTTCTGCCGCCACGGTTTCTTGCCCGTCCCGGCAACTTCCCCCATCGTCTTCGTGCTCGCCGTGCCACTGCGCCGATTCGCCAAATGCGCTACAACACTGTTGTGCACCGCCTGCGTGCCACGACCGTCTTCAACCAGCGAAAATCCAACTTCAATCTCGCCCGTCGCCTGCCCTTTGATGTCTTTGACCGTAAGTTTCATGGCCTGCCTCACTTACCAGACTTCGCCCCACCCTTACCCTTGCTCTTTTCTTCGGCTTCCTTGGCCTTTCTCGCTCTCATCGCCTGCACAGCCGATTTCGGCATCTTCTTTGCCTCTCGGATAATCACATAATCACCTTTGGCCCCGGGAATCGCGCCCTTCACCAATAATATGTGGTCCTCAGGCAGAACTTTTATCACCTCAAGGTTCTGCACCGTCCGCCGCACTTGCCCCATGTGCCCGGGCATCCGCAACCCACGCCGAACAGTCCCCGGAAACAAACGTTGGCCAATCGCGCCCGGCCGCCTGTGCCAGCCTTTCGAACCATGAGACAGATCGCCACCACGAAAACCATGCCGCTTCACAACACCCTCGAACCCGCGACCCTTCGTTATCCCGATCGCATCAACATAATCACCAGCAGCAAACATCCCCGGACTGCCAGGACCAATCAGGTCGCCCGGCTTCACTTTCACCGGAAAATCACGAAATTCCCGAATCCTAGCAACACCACTGATCACACCAGGTTTGCCGCCATCCCCAGCCCCTGACTGTTTCCCTGCGCGTTTGTTCCCGCCTTCGCCTTCGCCACCGCCAGATGACCGCCCCTCCTTATCCGCCGGGAGCGCACCGTACTTGGCAAGGTGACCTATCATCGGCTTGGTTAGCCTGCGCAGTTTCCGGTCCCCAAACCCAAGCTGCACCGCGTCGTAGCCGTCTGTTTCCTTGCTCTTGCACTGCAAAACACGGTTTGGCCCCGCCAAAACTACCGTTACAGGTACAAGCCGCCCTTCCGCGTCATAGACGCGGGTCTGACCCAGTTTTCTGCCTAGCAAACCAAGCATACGTCAAATCTTGATGGTTATGTCCACCCCAGCGGGCAAATTCAGTTTCTTAAGCTCGTCCACCGTCTTCGCAGTCGGTTCAAGTATGTCCAGCAACCGCTTGTGCGTCCGCTGCTCGAATGTCTCCATCGACTTCTTATCCGCATGTGGCGAACGGTGAACCGTAAACCGCTCGATACGCGTCGGCAGCGGGATCGGCCCGGACACCATCGACCCTGTCCGTTTGACAGTATCAACTATTTCCTTCACCGACTGGTCAATAATCCGGTGGTCGTACGCCTTAAGCCGGATTCGAATACGTTGTCGTGCCATACAAAGAACAAAATAAATTCCTGGTTTAACCTCGCATTTGCATCGCTCCGGCCGAATCCAAAATGTCCCCAGCCAACCCGGCCGGAACAGGCTCGAACGAGTGCGGTTCCATCGAATATGAAGCCCGCCCCTTCGACAAAGAGCGAATCGCCGTCGCATACCCGAACATCTCGGACAACGGCACCAAAGCGTGCAAAATCACCGCGTTGTTTCTGGATTCTATGCTCGTTATCTTGCCCCGACGCCTGTTCAGGTCCCCGAGCAAATCACCCTGATACTCCTCCGGCGTCGTGCACTCGACCCGCATGATCGGCTCCAACAATATCGGCGCCGCCTTCCGCGCCGCATCTTTCAACGCAAAAATCCCCGCCATCCTGAACGCCAGCTCGCTCGAGTCAACTTCATGATAGCTGCCGTCTATTATGTCCACCTTCACATCAACAATCGGATACCCCGCCAGCACCCCACCAGCAATCCCCTCTCGCAACCCGTCAATCACCGGTTGTATGTACTCCTTTGGAATCGCACCGCCAACAATCCGATTCTCTATCTCCACCCCTTTTCCACGGCCGTTCGGCGACAAATTGATCACAACATGACCGTATTGGCCTCGGCCGCCAGTCTGCCGAATAAACTTCCCTTCGCCCTCAGCCGCCCGCGTCACAGTCTCCCTGTACGCTATCTGAGGCTGGCCAGCATTCGCCTCCACGCGATACTCCCGGAACAACCGATCGCGTATTATCTCCAAATGCAGCTCGCCCATCCCGGCAACAATCAGTTGCCCAGTCTCTTCGTTCGTGTACACCCTGAATGTCGGATCCTCCTCGGACAACCTCTGCAACCCCTCCATCAAACGGTCGCGATCAGCTTTCGTCTTTGGCTCAATCGCCATTGACAACACCGGCTCGGGAAACGATGGCGGTTCAAGCATCACCGGCGCGTCCTCGTCACATAATGTGTCGCCCGTCGTAACGTTCCTCACGCCCACCAACGCAGCAATGTCCCCGGCATATACCGTCTCAACCTCCATCCGCTCATCCGCCTGAATCCGAAGCACACGGCTAACCCGCTCCCGACGGCGCGTACGCGGATTGTAAATGGTGTCGCCCCTCTTCAGTTGGCCACGGTATGCCCTGAAAAACACCAGTTTCCCAACATATGGGTCGGTCCACAACTTGAATGCCAGCGCGCAAAACTTGCCCCTGTCATCCGATGCAACCTCCACAGGCACATCCGGATCGTCTGGATCCTGACCAACCGCCGCAGGAACTTCCAACGGCGACGGCAAGTAATCCACAATGGCGTCAATCAGAGGCTGCACCCCACGGTTGCGAAACGCAGACCCGCACAAAACCGGAACCATCTCCAGTTTGCATGTCAAACGCCGTATTGCAGCCTTGATGTCAAGTGGCCCAATCGGACGATCCTCAATCACAAGCGCGGCAAGATCATCGTCCTTGTTCGAAACTGCATCAATCAGCTCCGCCAACGCAATCTTCGCGCGTTCTTCATACTCGGCCGGAATCCTCGTCACTTCGTAACTCGCACCAGATTCGTCTTCGGGCGAATACAAAATCGCTTTCTGATTTATGATGTCTATAACCCCTTGGAACGAATCTTCCTTACCAATGGGCAGCGTCACCGGATAAGCATACGCACCCAGACGCTTCCGCATCTGTGCAACCGCATTGTCAAAATCGGCGCCAACCCGGTCCATCTTGTTCACAAAAGCTATCCGTGGCACCCGGTACTTCGTCGCCTGACGCCAAACCGTCTCGGATTGCGGCTGAACCCCGGCAACACCGCAGAAAACTGCAACAGCACCATCCAACACACGCATCGAACGCTCAACCTCGGCCGTGAAATCAACGTGCCCCGGCGTGTCGATGATGTTGATCTGGTGTGGCACACCAGCGAAAAGCTTCTCCAAGCCCTCATCTTTCTGAGACCAATAGCACGTTATTGCAGCAGCAGTGATCGTTATCCCGCGCTCACGCTCCTGTTCCATCCAGTCGGTCACAGTGTTGCCATCATCAACATCCCCCATCCTGTGTATCAAACCGGTGTAAAAAAGTATTCGCTCGGTCGTCGTTGTCTTGCCGGCATCAATGTGCGCAGCAATCCCGATGTTCCGAAGCCGGTCCATCGAATACTCACGCTCCGGTGAACTCACAGATTTGCCGTTGTCTTTTACGCTTACCATCAATATCTCCACCGAGAAAAAGCGCCCCGGCCAGCCTTCGCCTGCGGGGCGCATTTTCAATCCCGCGTCCTACCACCTGAAATGCGCGAACGCCTTGTTCGCCTGCGCCATCTTGTGCACTTCATCCCGCTTTCTTATGGCGTTGCCCTGTCCCTGACACGCCTCAAGTATCTCCGCAGCCAACGCCTGCCGCATCGGAATTCCCTTGCGGCTGTCCGCAAAATCAACTATCCACCGCATCGCCAAGGAAATCTGCCTGTCAGGCGGAACTTCCAACGGCACCTGGTAGGTCGCACCACCCACCCTGCGCGGTTTCACCTCAAGCCGCGGCTTCGCATTGTCTATCGCCCGTTGCAGTATCTCCAGCGGATTTGCCGTCGGATTCTTGCTCACGATCTCATCAAAAGCACCGTAAACAATCTTCTCAGCAACGGTCTTCTTCCCGCACTTCATCACTACGTCCACCAGCCTCGAAACCAACAATGAGTTGTATTTCGGATCCGGCAGAACCTCCCGTTTGATGGCTCGACGTCGTCGCGACATATTCTCTCTCTGTTCCCGGCCAAAACTCTAGGCGGCAGGCGCCGCCGGCGCCGCCGCAGGAGCTGCACCCGGTTTCCCGGATTTCGGACGCTTCACACCGTATTTCGACCTGCTCACACGGCGCTTCTCAACACCAGCCGCATCCAAAACCCCACGCACAATGTGATAACGAACCCCCGGCAGGTCCTTCACACGACCGCCCCGCACCAGCACAATCGAGTGCTCCTGCAAATTGTGCCCCTCGTCGGGGATGTAAGCTATCACTTCTGCACCGTTCGTCAGCCGCACCTTCGCCACTTTCCGCATCGCGGAATTCGGCTTCTTCGGTGTTCGCGTCATCACCTGCAAACACACGCCACGCCGAAACGGCGACCCGCGCAAGGCCGGTGCCTTGCTCTTGTGGCGCTGTTTCCTGCGCCCATAACGCAACAGTTGATTGATCGTTGGCATTGCCAAATAGCCCAAATCTTTCCAATCAGTTTCACCGCTCGCCCTGTCTCCGGCGCGAAAGCGGAGCGAAGATCATAGCAACAAAATCCACTCTGGCAACAAGTAATTTGAAAAAAATCTTCTACACGTTCCCGCTGCCAGCAGCGGCGGTCTGACCCTCGCCGCGTTCGCCAAGCGCCACATGCTCGCCCTCGGCAACCGACGGCTCAACCAAAGGTTTCACCGCCAGCTTGCGATGCTTGGGGAAACCTGTCCCAGCAGGTATGATGTGCCCCATGATCACGTTCTCTTTGAAGCCACGCAAATGGTCCACTTTGGCCATCGTCGCTGCCTCTGTCAAGACCCGTGTCGTGTCCTGGAACGAAGCCGCACTCAAGAAACTCTCCGTTTCAAGCGACGCCTTCGTTATCCCAAGCAACACCGGCTGTCCTTCCGCCGGTTTGCCGCCCATCTTCTCAACACGCTGGTTCTCTTCCTCGAACAACACCTTGTCCACCTGTTCGCCCCACAGGAAACTGGTGTCTCCCGGATCGGTCACTCGCACCTTCCGAAGCATCTGGCGAATTATGATCTCGATGTGCTTGTCATTGATTGTCACACCTTGGAGGCGGTAAACCTCCTGTATCTCATTCACTAGATACTCCTGCAGCTCCTGCTGGCCGCACACGTCCAGAATCTCATGCGGCACCGTCGGCCCCTCGGTCAATTGCTGACCCTTCTTCACAAAGTCACCCTTGAACACTATCACGTGCCGACCAATCGGTATCATGTGCTCTTCCTTCACCCCGGTTTGAGGATCCGTCACAATCACCACACGCTTGCCCCGCACCGTCGGCCCAAAATCAACCACGCCGTCAATCTTCGATATCTCCGCGGCATCTTTGGGACGCCGCGCCTCGAAAAGTTCCGCCACCCGCGGCAGACCACCCGTAATGTCTTTCGTCTTGGTGGTCCTGCGCGGCGTCTTGGCCAAAAGCCCACCAGCCGGAATCTCACTCCCATTTTCAACAACTATGTGAGCCCCCGACGGAATTCCATAGCTCGCCACAACCTCGCCCGCATCGTTCTGAATGAGAATCTGCGGGTGCAAATCCTCTTTGTGTTCAATAACCACCATCGCCTCACGGCCGGTCGTCGGGTCGGTCTCCTGCTTCATCGTCAAACCCTCTATGATGTCCTGAAACACCACACGCCCCGCTTTCTCCGACAGAATCGGCGAATGGTACGGATCCCATTCAACGAACGTCTCACCCTTCTTCACCTTGCCGCCATCTTTCACCTTGATCACGGCGCCTATCACCAGCGGGTGATTCTCAAGCTCACGGCCGTCTTCGCCCAACACGGAAATCGATCCCGTCTTGTTCAACACAATGTTGTTCCCGTCGGCGAGCGTCACCAAACGCAATTCGTTGTACCGCACCACACCGTCGTGCTTGGCCTTGATCTGCGGCACCTTGAACACCTGCGATGCCGTCCCGCCAATGTGGAACGTTCGCATCGTCAATTGCGTGCCGGGCTCACCGATCGATTGCGCCGCTATGATCCCAACGGCCTCGCCCATCTTCACCGTCGCCCCGGTCGCAAGATTCCTCCCGTAACAGGCAACACATACTCCCTGCTTGCTCTCGCACGTCAGCACCGAGCGTATCCGAACACGCTCCACACCCGCGTCCTCAATCAGACGGGCCGTCGCCTCATCAATCTCCTGGTTCGCCTGCACAAGTTTCTTCTTTCGATCGTGCGGATCGTAAACATCATCCGCAGCACACCTGCCCACAATCCGCTCCGACAAACGAACCACCACGTCCTCGCCTTCTTTGATCTCGGACACCCATATGCCGTTGGTCGTCCCGCAGTCCATCTCGCGCACTATCACATCCTGCGCCACATCCACCAGCTTCCGCGTCATGTAACCGGAGTCCGCAGTCTTCAATGCAGTGTCCGCCAACCCCTTCCTGGCGCCATGCGTCGAAATAAAGTACTCCAGCACCGAAAGCCCCTCTCGGAAGTTCGACAGAATCGGACGTTCGATAATCGAGCCGTCCGGCTTCGCCATCAAACCACGGACACCCGCAAGCTGGCGCACCTGATTCCTGTTGCCTCGCGCACCAGAATCCACCATCAGCCAAACAGGATTGTATTCGCTCTTCCCCTGATTCTGCTTCAGGGTCTCGATCATCACCTTCATTATGTTGTCAGTGCAATGCGTCCAGATGTCGATAATCTTGTTGTACCTCTCCAGCGGCGTGATGATGCCGCGTCTGTACTGCTTCTCAACTTCAAGCACCTGGCGCTGCGCCGCCTCAATCTCGTGCTTTTTCTCCTTCGGGATGATCATGTCATCAATCCCTATCGACACCCCAGATCGCGTCGCTTCCCTGAATCCCAGCTCCTTCAGCTTGTCCAACGCTGCTATGGTCTGCTCGTGTCCGCACTTCTTGTAGCAGTTCCATATTATGTCCCCTAACTGGGTCTTTCCCACTTCCCTGTTTATGAACCCCAACTGCGGCGGCCAAACTTCGCTGAATATAACACGCCCAACGGTCGTCTCGATCACCTTGCTGCGAGAATCACCGTACACTGTCTCTCTGCCACGATCCGGATTCGCCAACAGTATTCTGTCATGCGTCCGCAACACGCCGTCCATGTGCGCGGTGATTACCTCGTCCTTTGACCCAAACAGCATCAAACGCTGGCCATCCTTCTTCGGAGTCCGAGGCTCGGCAGTAATGTAATAACACCCCAACGTAATGTCCTGCGTCGGAGTCATGATCGGCTTGCCGCTCGACGGACTGAATATGTTCAAAGGCGCCATCATCAACAGCCGCGCTTCAAGTTGCGCCTCAACAGACAACGGCACATGCACCGCCATCTGATCACCGTCAAAGTCCGCATTGTACGCCGTGCACACCAGCGGATGAATCCGTATCGCCTCCCCCTCAATAAGTATCGGCTCAAACGCCTGAATCGAAAGCCGGTGCAACGTAGGCGCCCGATTCAACAGCACAGGATGCCCCTTCGTCACCTCTTCCAATATGTCCCATACCTCCGGCGATTGCCGCTCAATCATCTTCTTGGCCGATCGCACTGTGTGAACATACCCGCGCTCCTTCAGCTTCCTTATGATGAACGGCTCAAACAACACCAGCGCCATCTTCTTCGGCAAACCACACTGGTGAAGTTTCAACTCCGGCCCAATCACAATCACAGAACGCCCCGAGTAGTCCACCCTCTTCCCAAGCAGGTTCTGACGGAACCGGCCAGACTTGCCCTTCAGCATGTCAGACAATGACTTTAACGGCCGATTCCCCGCGCCCGTTACAGCCCGGCCATGCCGGCCATTGTCAAACAACGCATCAACCGCCTCCTGCAGCATCCGTTTCTCATTCCGTATGATCACTTCCGGCGTCTTCAACTGCAGCAGATTCTTCAACCGGTTGTTCCGGTTGATCACACGCCTGTACAGATCGTTCAAATCCGACGTCGCAAACCGCCCGCCCTCGAGCGGTACCAACGGCCTCAAATCCGGCGGAATCACCGGCAGTACCGTCAGAATCATCCACTCCGGCCGCATCCTCCCATTCAAAAACCCTTGGAAAAGCTTGATCCGCTTCGCGAGTTTCTTCTTGTTCTGCTTGCTCTTGGTTTCACTCATCGCCACCTGAAGCTCGTCAATGCTCTTCTGCAAATCAATGTTCGCCAAAGCATCGCGCACAGCTTCAGCCCCCATCTTCGCAACAAACGCATCCGCGCCGTATGTTTCTCTCGCCTCCCTGAACTCCTGCTCGCTCAAGAGTTGATGCTTCTTAAGCGGCGTCTTTCCCGGGTCAATAACCATGTAATCTTCATAGTATATAACCCGCTCCAAATCCCGCGCCGTCATGTCCAGCATCAGCCCAATCCGCGACGGCATGCACTTGAAAAACCAAATGTGCGACACCGGCACCGCAAGGTCTATGTGACCCATCCGCTCACGGCGCACCCGCGACAACGTCACTTCAACACCGCACCTGTCGCACACAACACCGCGATGCTTGATCCGCTTGTACTTCCCACACGAACATTCCCAGTCCTTCACCGGCCCGAAGATTCGTTCGCAAAACAAACCGCCCTTCTCAGGTTTGAATGTCCTGTAGTTGATGGTCTCAGGATTCTTTACTTCACCCTTCGACCACGACCGAATCGTCTCGGGCGATGCAACGCTGATCGATACATGATCAACCAGATTGACCTTCTCAAGCCCAAGCAACTCCCGCGCTGAATCTTTCGTCGTCATATGCATCTCCGTATCCAGCAAATCTCACTCAACTCAACAGCCCCGCCGTCCCTTCATGCGCCGCCTGATCAATCGGACTCGCGTAGCCAACTCTCACATCCAACCCAAGTGATTGCATTTCCTTAACCAGCACGTTGAACGATTCCGGCACCCCGGCCTCAAGCGAATTGTCACCTTTCACAATGCTCTCGTATATCCGGGTCCGGCCAGGCACGTCATCCGATTTCACAGTCAACAGCTCCTGCAACGCGTACGCCGCGCCGTAGGCTTCCATGGCCCAGACTTCCATCTCACCAAACCGCTGCCCCCCATACTGAGCTTTGCCGCCAAGCGGCTGTTGCGTCACAAGCGAGTATGGCCCAACCGCACGTGCGTGTATCTTGTCAGCAACAAGATGCCCAAGTTTCATCATGTATATGTAACCAACAACAACCTCCTGATCGAACGGTTCACCCGTCCGCCCATCATACAAACGAGCCTTCCCGTTCGGACCCACCAACGGCGTCTCGCCAGCCTTCTTCTGCGCCTCGGCCGCCTGCTTCAAATACTCCCGGATTTCTTCCTCTTTTATCCCGTCAAACACAGGCGTCACAACCTGCAGCCCCAGCAGCTTCGCCGCCCACCCAAGATGAGTCTCCAATACCTGACCAACGTTCATGCGCGACGGAACCCCGAGCGGGTTCAGCACAAGGTCAACAGGCGTCCCATCCGCCAAAAACGGCATGTCTTCTTCCGGCACAATCCGCGCAACCACACCCTTGTTCCCATGCCGACCGGCCATCTTGTCCCCAACCGACAGCTTCCGCTTCGACGCGACATATACCTTGACTGACTTGATAATGCCCGTCTCGGTCTCGTCGCCCGACTCGACCCGCTCCATTTCCTCGTCAAATTGCATCTGCAGGTCGTCGAACTTCTTCTTGTACCCACCAATGATCTCGTTGATCTTGTTCCTGATCGGCGATGGATCAATCTCGATCCTGTCGTACACCTGCGCCAGCTTGCGCAACAGCGTCTTGGTGATCTTCCTGTTCGCCGGTATGATTATCTCGCCTGTCTCCGAATTCACCACCTCGAGAGGAATCTTCTCGCCAAGCAAAACGTTGCTCAATGCCTCGGTAAGTTGATCGCGCAGTTCTTCCCTCTTCTTCTTGTACTCCTCCTCGACCTGTTTCGCCTGCTTCCTCGAATCGACGTCGTCCTCTTTGGCCTGCTTCTCCTTGTCGGCCTCTTTCTTCGAAGAAACTTTCACGTCCATCACGATCCCGTATGTCCCGGACGGAACCTTCAGCGAAGTGTCCTTAACATCCGCCGCCTTCTCCCCGAAAATGGCGCGCAACAACCGTTCCTCAGGCGCCAGTTCGGTCTCGCTCTTCGGAGTAATCTTGCCAACAAGTATGTCTCCCGGCTTCACTTCAGCACCAACCCTGATCACACCGTCAGGTCCAAGGTTCTTCAGCGCCTCTTCACCAACATTCGGAATGTCCCGTGTGATTTCCTCCGGACCAAGTTTCGTGTCCCGCGCTGACACCTCGAACTCCTCAATGTGAATCGAGGTAAATACGTCGTCCTTCACCATCCTCTCACTGACAAGAATGGCGTCCTCGAAATTGTAGCCGTTCCACGGCAAAAACGCGCAGAGTATGTTGCGGCCAAGGGCCAATTCCCCATCCCTCGTGCACGGCCCGTCCGCAATTATCTGCCCCTTCTTCACAGTCTCTCCCCGCGTCACTGCAGCTTTCTGGTTGATGCACGTGTTCGCGTTCGATTTCATGAACTTCCGGATCTGGTACACATACGTCCCGGACGCAGGGTCGGTCTTGAGCTTCTTCTTCCCCTCCGGCATTTTGCCGTCGCGAGTCAATACCACGCGATTGGCTGTCACAGACGCAACTTTTCCGCCTTCCTCAGCCACAACCACCGCATGCGAATCCCGCGCTACTTTTTCCTCAAGTCCGGTGCAAACCAACGGCCGCTCCGTCACCAGCAACGGTACCGCTTGCCGTTGCATGTTCGATCCCATCAAAGCCCGATTAGCATCATCATGCTCCAGAAACGGAATCAAACCCGCAGCAACCGATACCAACTGCTTCGGCGACACGTCCATGTACTGAATCTTGGACGGTTCAGCATCCAAAAACTCGCCCTTTTGCCGACACGGTACCCTGTCGCCCAAAAAACGCCCCTTCTCATCCACAAGCGCATTGGCCTGTGCGATCATATACTGCTCCTCCCGGTCAGCAGTCAGATATTCAATCTGGTTCGTCACCCGGCCTTTCTCGACCTTCCGATAAGGCGTCTCGATAAACCCAAAATCGTTCACGCGCGCAAAAGTCGCCAGCGACGCTATCAAGCCAATGTTCGGCCCCTCAGGTGTCTCAATCGGGCATATCCGACCATAATGCGAAGGATGCACGTCCCGCACCTCGAAACCAGCCCGCTCCCGAGACAAACCACCCGGCCCCAACGCCGAAAGCCGCCTCTTGTGAGTCAGCTCAGCCAACGGGTTTATCTGATCCATGAACTGACTCAACTGGCTCCTGCCAAAGAAATCACGCACCACCGCCGAAAGCGCCTTCGGATTGATCAACTTCTGCGGCGTCATCGCGTCAGACCCCTGGTCAAACAATGTCATGCGTTCCTTGACAAGCCGCTCTGTCCGCGCCAAACCAACTCGGCACTGGTTCGCCAGCAGCTCGCCCACCGTCCGCACACGCCTGCTCCCCAGGTGGTCAATGTCGTCAACCGTTCCCTCGTTCTTCTTCAGCCTCAGCAGATACTTCGTCGCAGCCACAAGGTCCTGCCCAAGCAGTATCCGCGAGTCCACCTTGTCATCGAAGCCCAGTTTCTGATTGATCTTGTACCGCCCCACCCGCCCAAGATCGTACCGCTTCGCATCGAAAAACAGCCTCTTCACCAGCGCCCGCGCGTTTGCCGTCGTTGGCGGATCACCCGGACGCAATCTCTTGTATATGTCCTTCAGTGCATCATCGGCGTTCTTGGTCTGATCCTTCTTCAAACACTTTATGATGATCCCGTCATCCACTGAAGTATCAACGACCTTGATCTTGCTGTGTCCAAGTTCAGCCAGTTGCCTTATCACCGCCTTTGACAAAGGCTCAAAAGCGCGCGCCGCGTAAAGCCCCGTGTCCTTGTCGATTATGTCCTCAACCAACACCAAATCCGCAAGATCACCCCGTTTCTCCGCCTCCTTCAGCGTGATCTCCTTCACATCATAGAAAAGCTGGATCAATTGGCTGTCCGTCCCAACCTCTTTCGGATCCACTTTCGCATCCTTGCAAAGCTTCGACTCCGGTATCGTAAACAACGCCCTGAACAGCGTGGTCGTCAAAAACTTCCGCCGCCGCTTCTTCCGATCAAGGTACACATAAAGCAGATCACTCGTGTCAAATTGCGCCTCATACCATGAACCCCGGTCAGGTATGATCCGGAATGAATGCAGTATCTTCCCATTCGCATGTGGCGTCGCCTCAAAAGCAATGCCAGGAGACCTGTGCAGTTGGCTCACTATGACCCGCTCCGCCCCGTTGATCACAAATGTCCCCTGCGGTGTCATCAACGGCAGCTCGCCCATAAAAACGTCTTCTTCTTTGCTCCCGGTGTCGTCGGTGAGTCTGAACTTCACATGCAACGGCGCCCCGTACGTCAAACCCTCCTGCAAACATTCGAGCCACCCCACCTTCGGCTCTCCTATGTCATAACTCACAAACTCCAGGACAGTCTTCCCGTCGTAGCTTTCGATCGGAAACACCTCGAGGAAAACCGCCTGCAATCCCATGTTCTTCCGCTTGGCAGGCGGCACGTCCGCTTGAAGGAATTCCTTGTACGAGTTCACCTGAACCTCAATGAGATTCGGTGGCGCCGCAACCTCGTTCATCCTTCCGAACTTGACCCGTTGTAACGTTTCCTTTGGCATCTTTCGCTCCACTATTCTGTCCGACACCGTGCCGGACACTTTCTCAAAAACAATACAGAGCGACACCGCCCCCTTTCCCTCTCCAGGGGTGTCACTCCCAGTTCAAAATTGTGTTCTCAGAGTTCTCTATCTGGCCCCGTTAATCGCTGACGAACCGGGCGGCCATGTCTCTACGCCGCCCGGAAATCAAACGCGGCAGTAACTGCACCCACATCTGCAATCGTTACTTCAGTTCCACCTTGCCGCCAGCTTCTTCCAGTTTCTTCTTTGCTGTCTCGGCGTCGGCCTTGTTTGCGCCTTCCAAAATTGTCTTGGGCGCTTCCTCCACCAGCTTCTTCGCTTCAACCAAACCAAGGCCCGCCTTGATCTCACGCACCGCCTTGATCACAGCTATCTTCTTGTCCGCCGGCGCAGAAACCAACACCACATCAAATGTGGTCTTCGCTTCCTCCGCTGGCGCAGCCGCAGCCGCACCACCGGCAGCAGGCACAGCCGCCACCGCCACCGGTGCCGCTGCGCTCACACCCCACTTCTCCTCCAGTTCCTTCACCAGCTCTGCAATCTCGATAACAGTCGCGTTGCTGAGTTCTTCTATGATTCTTGCTTTGTCCAGTGCCATGTTTGTCGTCCTTTTCTTCCTGTTTCAGTCTCGTCGTCATTCGCGGCCGCGAATGATTTCAGCCCGCTGCCCGCAGGCCGACGATTTACTATTCTGACTGATGTTTATCGTTCGATCTCGTTCGTCTCCGCGTCCCTGTCACCACAACAGAGACGCAAATCATCAAGCCGGTTTCTCTTCGGTCTTTTCCGACCGCGCCTTCAATACGCGCGCAAGTTGTTCTCCGGGCGCCTTGAGCACCCGTACCAATCGCCCCTGCCATGCCTGCAGCAACCCCAACAGTTGACCACGCAACGCCTCCAACGGCGGCAAATCCGCCAACGCCAAAACCGTTGCCCTGTCCAACTGCTGATTCCCAAGATACCCAAACAGCACCTTCGGACGTTCAAATTCAGCTTGGAACGTCTTCAACACCTTCGCAGTGGCAGAAATGTCCTTTTGCCCCATCACAACGGCAACCTGGCCTGCCAATAATCCGGCAAGGTCAGGAAGACCGCTCTCCAACACCGCAACCCGAAATACGGAGTTTTTCACCACGTGCATTTCGGCGCCCGCCTTCGCCAACCGCGCACGCAGCTCGTTAAAGTGCCCCACCTTCATCCCGGTGTATTCAACCAGTATGAAGAAAGGTGAGGCGTTCAGCCACCGCGCATATTCCTGTGCAAGAGATTTCTTCTCAGGTCGCATTTTTCAAATCCGGTTCAGTTCTTTTGGAATTCTTTCAGGTCCAGCCGTATCGGCGGACTCATCGTGCTGCTCATCGTCCCACTCAACAGATATGCACCCCTCAGACTGGTGGGCCTCGCCTTCGCCACCGCTTCAATCACCACACGCGCGTTGTCCACTATCTGCTCCACAGAAAACCCCACCTTGCCCACGGCAACATGGACGTTCCCGCTCTTGTCTGTCTTGAACTCGACACGACCCGCCTTGACTTCACGAACAGCTTTGGCCGTGTCGTCAGTAACAGTGCCAGTCTTTGGATTCGGCATCAAACCCCGCGGCCCAAGCACCTTGCCCAGTTTGCGCACTTCCGCCATCGCTTCCGGCGTCGCTATCGCCACATCAAAATCCGCCCAGCCTTCCTGGCACTTCTTTATTAAATCCTCAAATCCAACATACTCTGCACCAGCCGACCTTGCCGCGTCCGCCGCTGCCCCGGGCTTGGCAAAAACCAATACCCGCACGGTCTTCCCCGTCCCATGCGGCAACGGAACCGTTCCGCGAACCATCTGGTCCGATTGCTTCGGGTCAACCCCGAGCCGAAATGCCAGTTCCACCGTCTCGTTAAACCGCGCATGAGGGAACCGCTTCAGCAACTCCGTGGCTTCACGCAAAGAGTACGCCTTCGCCTGGTTAACCATCTCAAGCGCTTTCCTGTACCTTTTACTACCTTTCTTCGCCATGTGCTTGGATGCGGTGCTTGCGAGCTGATCGCTCTCCCGCAATTAAGTGTTTTTCAGTCTGTTATCTCGATACCCATGCTCCGGGCCGTCCCAGCAATAACCCGAAAAGCCGCCTCATCACTGTTGGCGTTCAGGTCCTTCTTCTTTATTTTCACTATCTCCATGACCTGCTGCCGGGTCACTTTCCCAACCTTTTCCTTGTTCGGCGTCTTCGAGCCGGAAGCTATCCCCGCAGCACGCTTCAACAAAACCGCCGCAGGCGGCGATTTCGTCACAAACGTGAACGACTTGTCCTGATACACCTTGATGATCACCGGAATGATCATCCCGGGCTGGTCTTTGGTCGCAGCATTGAACTCCTTGCAAAACGCCATGATGTTCACACCATGCTGCCCCAATGCCGGACCAACTGGCGGCGCCGGATTCGCCTGCCCCGCCGGTATCTGTAATTTGATCTGTGCCGTTACCTTCTTCGCCATACCCTACGCTTTCTCAACCTGCCAGTATTCCAACTCAACTGGCGTGCTCCGACCAAATATGCTCACCGTCACTTTCAATTTCCCACGCTCAGGGTCCACTTCCTCAATCACCCCGCTGAAATTCAAAAATGGCCCGTCGTTTATCTTCACCGTCTCACCAACCTCAAAAGTCACCTTCGGACGCTCGCTTTCCTCAGACTCAGAAACACGCGCCTTTATCGACTCGATCTCTTCTTCCGACGCAGGCGTCGGCCGGTCACCCCCAACAAACCCGATAATCCCAGGAGTCTCACGAATGAAATACCACGGTTTCTCTATCAACCGATGGTTATCATCCAGCAACACCATGTCGATGAACACATAGCCGGGATACAGCTTGCGCATCGTCACGCTCTTCTTGCCCCCTCGTACCTCGGCCACTCTCTCCATCGGCACCATCACCTCGCGGATGTACTCCTTCATCCCCTCGGCCCGCATCCGCTTCTCGATGCTCTCCTTCACCTTCATCTCCTGACCGGACAAGGTGTGAATGACAAACCACTGGCTTCGCATGGCAGTATTCCGAGGGGCGCGACCGGCTCAAATACTACAGCTTCGGTAGTATCCTGCGCACAAAGTTCAGTATAATGTAGTCACTGGCGATGATAAATCCCCCCAACACCATCGTGCTGATCAACACGACAAGCGTCGATCCAGCAAGCTCATCCCGCGACGGCCATGTGCATTTCTTCAGTTCTTCTCGCGTCTCAAGAACATACTTCGAAATCTGCATCAAATAGCCTTTCCGCCATAAATAGGCGAAAACGCCACCCACTATCAACGCCCATATCGCTATCTTTACCAGATCGTTCACTTGTGTTTCCTGTTCGTTAATGGCGGAGGGGGAGGGATTCGAACCCCCGAGGGCTTTGAGGCCCCAACGGTTTTCAAGACCGCCGCATTCGACCGCTCTGCCACCCCTCCAACCCCGCCAAACAATCACAACTGGCAGGGCGGGGGGGACTCGAACCCCCAACCGACGGTTTTGGAGACCGCTACTCTTCCAATTGAGCTACCGCCCTGTGCTTCCTAATATACACACTTGAGATTTCCGCGCGACAATCTCAACTCAAAACACCGCGCTTCACTCGATAATCGCAGTTACACGGCCAGCCCCAATCGTCCGACCGCCTTCGCGAATCGCAAACCGCTGGCCAACCTCCATCGCAATCGGAGCAATAACTTTCACCGTCAATTCCACATTGTCCCCGGGCATCACCATCTCAACTCCCTCGGGCAACGTCACAGTACCAGTCACGTCAGTTGTCCTGAAGTAGAATTGCGGCCTGTAATTGTTGAAGAACGGCGTGTGCCGGCCGCCTTCTTCCTTCGACAGCACGTAAACCTGCGCCTTGAAATGCGTGTGCGGAGTGATCGTCCCGGGCTTCGCCAAAACCATCCCCCGTTCCACTTCCTCCTTCTTGATGCCGCGCAGCAACACGCCAACATTGTCGCCTGCGGTCGCCTTGTCCAAAATCTTCCTGAACATCTCGATGTCCGTCACCACCGTCTTCAGTGTCTCACGCAAACCAACAATCTCAACCTCAGACATCCTGGTCAGTTCGCCGCGCTCAACACGGCCGGTCACCACCGTCCCGCGACCTTCAATGTTGAACACGTCCTCGATGCTCATCAGGAACGGCTTGTCAACTTCGCGGGTCGGCAGCGGAATGAACTCATCAATCGCGTTCAAAAGCTGCTGAATCGACTCAGCCGCCTTCGGGTCACCACCCAACGCAAGTTTCGCGCTTCCACGCACAATCGGCGTCTTCTCCCCGGGAAACCCGTACTTGGTCAACAAATCGCGCACTTCCATCTCGACCAACTCCAACAGGTCCGGATCATCAACCAGATCAACCTTGTTCAAATACACGACTATCGCAGGAACACCCACCTGCCGCGCCAACAGGATGTGCTCCCGAGTCTGTGGCATCGGCCCCTCGGATGCGTCCACAACCAGAATCGCACCGTCCATCTGAGCCGCACCGGTAATCATGTTCTTGATGTAATCGGCGTGCCCGGGGCAATCCACGTGCGCATAGTGACGTTTGTCACTCTGATATTCAGTATGTGAAATCGCGATGGTCAGCGTCTTGGTCTCGTCACGTACCGTGCCGCCCTTCGTAATCTCAGCATAGGACTTGAGCTCGGCAAGACCCTTCTCCGACTGCACCTTCACTATAGCCGCCGTCAACGTCGATTTCCCATGGTCAATGTGCCCGATGGTCCCAATGTTCACGTGCGGTTTCGTCCGCTGAAACTGCTCTTTAGCCATTTGAATTCCTGCGTTGTTTGTTCTTTCCAGGTTCGTTTATGGAGCCCATGACCAGGTTTGAACTGGTGACCTCGTCCTTACCAAGGACGCGCTCTGCCGACTGAGCTACATGGGCAAAACTTCTGTCAACTTTAAACTTCAATGCCCGCTTGCGCAAACAGCTACCCACTGTTCTCCTGCAGAAGCCATCCAACCGCAGGAGACAAGCAGTACTTTAAACCGCGTTTGTCGCAAACGAGACAAGCAATCTACGCCCCATCACCAAATGTGTCAACATCCTTTTCTACCACAAAAAGGCAATCCCCGCGCGCTCAATGAGGCCCAATCCACCGCAAAGCCATCACCAGTTCATTCTAAACGGCGAAATCGGTCGAAGCCGCAGTGCGCCCGTGCCAAACTCGAAATCATTCACCCAAATGACGCTTTGTGTGTGTTCAGCCGGTGGGTCAGTTAGATTTCAGCCTCACACCGTTTTCCCTTGCCCCTCACTCATGCTAGAAATTCTTCCACCTTCGTGCCCGGCCCGTACAGCGCATTCCTAATGTCGTTGCGGAAGGTCTCGAAAAATGTTCCAAAGAGTTGCTTGTCGTAAATCTTCGGGAACAAACAGGCGAACGTCAGAGTTCCGTCGTTCTCCGCGAACGCAGTGATCAAAGCCGATTTTTGGTTCATCAGGTTCAGCCATTCGAGGTAGCCGAGGCGGTTGTTCTTTGCGCCTTCCGCAGATGTGTAGCTCGAGGTAAAGAGAAACCCCGAGGGTTTCTCAGCAACAAGAACAATGCGGGGTGTGCTTCCCTCAGTGTCCGCTCGCGCTCCGTTTTCCCTCCTCGTGATTTTGAATCCCAAGAACTCAAGGTGCGCACATATTCCTTCAAGTGGGTTCGCTGCTGTTTCCATTTGTTTAGCCTTTCGTGGTGTTTTTTGGTGTCGTCGAACAACGTCAACAGACGACAAATCTGAAGGTTCATCAGGGATGCGCCCTTGACGCTGCCTTTATAGCTCTCGTGGAAGCAGAGAATCAGACTGGCTCTGACAAGTCAAGCGTCTAGCCCGGAAATCTCATCGGAATAACGCTTCGGATGTGTTTGGCCAATAAAACCGTGACAATCCGGGCTGCGACAGCATCATGTCCGCCAGTCCTTCCCGCACTTCGATTCGAGGTAACTCACCCGATGTCACCGGCGCACGACCCTCAACTTCAACCGTCCAAATCTCTCGAGCAATTCCCCCCTGTCCGCGTCCCTGTATCGATCCGGCAAATAACGCCGATCCGAACACGCTAGCACCGCAGCCAGTTCCTGCAGCTCCAACAAGTCCCTGTCCAACGGATCAATAAACGAATCAACCGCTTCCTTCACATCTCCAACCTGAACGTCCTCGTCCCGCCCGGCCAACACCGCCCGCTCCTTCGCTCGAGTCAAAATCGCGTCCACGTCGCTCCCAGTCAATGGCCGTTCCCCAAGTTGATTCCGCACATACGATTCCACCTCGCCCGAAAACCCAATTTTCCGCGCTTTCGCTATTGTCTTGAACAACTCCACCACCTCGTCAGCGTTTTGCGCCGGAAACAACGGCACACACAGGCCAAACCTCCCCTGCCTCTTCATGTCTATCGCCAACAGGTCCGGACGCGACGTCATGGCAACCCACAATTCCCGGCCACGCAGCGTCGCATCCCCAATGTGCGCCGCAAACGCCGCAAACACACGCGTCGATACGCCACTATCACCCGCCTCCATGTCACGGCTCCCAAAAACCGCGTCGGCCTCGTCCACAACAACTATCACCGGCCCCAGAGCCCGAATCGTCATCAAAATCCGCATCTGCTGCAGTTCAGTGTCGCCCACCCATTTCGATCTGAACTCTCCCAGTTCCATCACCGGCAATCCACATTCACTCGCAAAGCAATCTATCAGAAAAGACTTCCCAACCCCCACTCTGCCCGGCACCAGCAAACCCCGCTCGAGCACGTCTCCTTTCCCGTTCTTGATCAGCCATGCCAACTCGCGCAGTTTCGCCTTCGCAGCCTTGTGCGTCGCAACCATGTCAAGCGTCACTCCCGGACGCGGGTCCTTGAATCGCACAAGCCCTTGGCAGTACTCCTCGATCAACCTTTTCTTGCCGGCGGCCACGTGCTCGGGCGTCACACGTGATCCGTTGCGCACCGCCTCGGCCAGCAAATGCTGTATCCGAACAAGATTCAACCCCGCCGTTCTCGCTGCCAACTGGTCCGCGCTCATGTCGCTCCACCGCTCCATGGGTTCGCCCCCGGCAACCTTCACTGGCCAGCCCGACCTCAGAAATCGAAGCCGCTCCTCCGCATCCGGCAGATCAATCTTCACCTGGGCAACGTGCGGGTTCTGCAGCAAATCCATGTGCAGCTCCGACGCAGACTCAGTTACAAGAAAAATCCCCACATCCAACCGCCGCAGTTCCTGTGACACCGCCCACTTCAGCAACGTCACCAACGCCATCCGCTCTTCCATGCTCGCCACCGCCTCTTCCTGCGCAGGAACAATCTTCTCCGGATACTCGATCACCAGAGTCACACCCCGCGCGCCGCTGGCCCCTTCCGCGTAATGCATGAAAAATCTGCGCAACACCGGCACCAGTTTCACAAACTCGCGCGGTAACCCAACGCTGTGATAACGTGTTCCCTCAACTTCATCGTAGATGGCGAGCCATTCAAAAAAACGCTTCTGCATCGTCCCATCCGCAAACGTCAGGCCATCACCCAAATCATAGAACATGAAAAAACCTCGCTCGGGAAAAAGACGCCGACGCAAAAACGCCTTGAGCGGCACGAACGTCAGCTCCCCTCCCTCAATCAGCGGAAACAGGTCAAATATATTCCCGTGCAACACAAACATCGAATAGGTGCCGCTGTTCCACCGCCGCGCAAGTTCCAATGCCCACCCGCGCAACGGCAACCTGGTTGCCGAACCCGCCGAAACCGGCCTGTCCGAACCCTCCACTTTATCAGCCTTGGCCTTCTCCGGCACTTGTCGTCGCTTGCCACTCATCAGTTCAAACCCACGTGGGCAACTCACCGATACGCCCTGTTCTTTGCGCCATTCCGGGATTTGCCGCGCGTTGCATCCGGTTCTTCGCTGCCTTCGGCACCACCGGGCAACACCCCACCCACCGGCGGCTCAAAACCAATCCGCCGATCTGTCGCCGGCAGGTCGCCAACCAAATCCCTGAACTCGTCCATTTCAGCCAGCCACTTGTTTGTCTGATCCAGATGCTCCACCGTCGCATCTATCCTCGCAGTCAACACACTGGCGTTCTTCAGCGCCACAGCGTCAGCGCGAATGAGTTTGATTTGCTGATCCAGCCGGTCCTGCTCCGATCTCACCAGCGCCAGGTTTTCACGCGCTTGACTTATCCGCTCAAGCCGTTTCCTCAACACTTCCACCCGGTCAGCACACGATCCCACCAAACGCTGGCGCGCCTCGACAGCGCCCGTCGCGCCTCGCGCTTTCAATTCGTCCACTTCCCTCTGCAACCTCTCCAACTCCTCTTCGGCTGCCCTCAACAACCCCGGCACGTCTTCCCGCCGCTCGGCGTCCAAATAGCGCTCCAACGATTCTTCGATGCTCAGCAACCTCAAATAGGTCCACATCAGCTCGTCAAGCTTGCGCAAACGCGGATCATCTCCAGCCCCGCCAAGCGAACTGTCCGTCGTTGCCGTCTCGATCCCGCGACATACCGCGGCAAGTTCCATGTACCGCTTGCGCCTTTCCGGTGTCAAATTGGCCAGCAACGAATCGCGTCTCCGAACGAACTCCGCTATCGCACGGCTCTCCTCCGCACGTTTTCTCTCCTCTTGACGCCGTTCGACCCACCGCCGGAAAAACGCCATGTCCGGCAAATAAAGCCAACCCAGCGCATACGCCCCTGCGCCGACCATCAACGCGACCGGATGCGCAATCACAAATCCAGCCCCCAAAGTGAGTATCCCCAACCATATGTGGTGTGGACTGCGCCAAAACTCGCGCCTTAAACTGGGCTGCTGGTCATCCATTTCTCTAGGCAAAATCTATCATCCACGATCACACCAGGCACGGACAATCTTCAGCCAACACAGGCCAGAGCCCCAGAACCAATCCACCAACGTGCCCTCCATTGCCCCCATCGAATCCGGCCCTCGAACAGTATCTACCCCTTGACCCCGTTGAGCGCGCCTGTGGCAGGCGCATCGGCCTCGAGCCGGTGCAACAAGTCTTGTGTCATTTCCATGAACCACGGCTGCTTCCGCATAACTTCTGGTGGCACATCCGGGCGGGGAACCGACAAGACTTCAACCAATCTCCCTGGCTTGGCTGCCATCCGAAAAACGCGGTCACCTAAATAAACCGCTTCTTCCACCGCATGCGTCACAATGAAAACCGTGCTCTGCTGCTCGCGCCACAAGTCAATCAGCAACGCCTGCATCTGCATGCGAATCTTCGGATCAAGAGCGCCAAACGGCTCGTCCATCAGCAGGATTCGAGGCTCCAAAATCAGCGTCGCTGCAATCGCCACTCGCTGCTGCATCCCCCCGGACAACTCGTGCGGGTAGCTCCGTTCCGCACCTTCCAACCCGACCTTCTTCGCCCATTCTCGCGCCCGATCCAAACGCTCACGCCGGGACACGCCCCTCAGCTTCAAGCCAAACGCAATGTTCTCCAACACGGTCAGGTGCGGCAAAAGCGAGTATTTCTGATCCACCACACCGCGGTCAGCGCCCGGTTTGCAGATCGGCTTTCCACACACAAAAACCTCACCTGCGGTTGGCGGAAAATGAGGTTCCAAACCAGCTATAATCCGCAAAACCGTGGATTTTCCACACCCCGACGGCCCAACAATCGCTATGAGTTCGCCACTCCCAGGCTCATCATGAACTGTGAATGTTACGTCCTGAATCGCCGTGCGCGCGTTGGGACCGCTCCCAAACACTTTCGTAACGTTCCTAAACTTCACAAGTTCCGGAAGCTGGCCCGGACCTTTCTCCGCCGTTCCGCCGTTTTGTGTTTTGTTATCACTCATCTACGCACGCTGCCAAAACCAGCGATCAATAAAAGATCGTCACGCCGCCCGCGTGTTCCGGTAAGGAAACAGTAAACGCCCGCCTGCCCGCCACAATTGATCGCACGCCACTGCAATCAAAACTATCACAATGATCACAGCATAAAGTGACGCTGTGTGCCCGCGGCGTTCAGAAACCGAGATCAAATAACCCAAACCCTTCTCCGCATTCACTACTTCAGCCAGAATAATCCATCCCCAACCCACGCCGTACACACCGCGCAAATGATCCCATATGTCAGCAAGTGCCACGGGAAATATCACTTGCCATACCAATTGCCACTGCGTCGCTCCCTTCGTCACCGCAACATCCAAATACGCAGCCGGCACGTCCGAGATCGTCTTGATCACCAATGGCAGCAACGCCACAAAACAGCCTATGAACAGAAACCCGTACTTCTGCACCTCCGTCAGCCCAAACCACGCAAGCGTAAGCGGAATGAAAACCACTATCGGTACATACGCCCCTATCAACGCAAGCGGACGGAAAAACGCCGCTACAGGCGGAAACGTCCCCATGTACACCCCAAGCGGCACAGCCACTATAACCGCCAGCACAAAACCAGTCGTCACACGCGTGAACGACGTCACCACGCTCCGCACCAGTCCCTGCTGAAAGTGAAGTGCAGGAAACGCCTTCAGCACCTCGATCGGACTCGGCAATATCAACGGCGCCAACAGCCGATCCTCAGGCTTCTCCCCGCGCGTCACAAACCACCAGCCTGTCAACAAAAGAACCACAAACGCAGCCGTAAGCATTACCGCCCTCGTCCGCGGCAAGTCGGCCCGAACACCCAAACGCCCCAGCCGCACTGCCAGCGTGACAAGCCCAACAAACACAAACGCAAACAGCAGAAAACCTGTCATATAATGCCGTCAATCCGCCCGCTCAGACAAACAGTCAGGACTTCGCCGCGTTCGCATCGGTCAAGCGCCCAACCCGTCGGCTATTGGGTCTCCAACGGAAACACCTTCACCTCCACACGCCTGTTCTTCCGGTTATGCTCAACGTTGCTGGGATCAGTGCACCCGGGCAACGGATTGTCCCATCCGTTGCCAATGACTTTAAACTTGTTCGGGTCAAATTTGTATTTCTCCATGATCGCTCTCCGCACCGCATCGGCCCTGTCATACGACAATTGTCTCACCAGGTCCGCCGGCACAAGCCCCTTCTTGCTCGCGTCCGCATTGCCCTCGATCACTATGTACGCGTTCCCAAATGACCCCGCTAGTTTCCCAATCTCCTCCAACGTCTGCGGAATGCTCGGATCGTACTCAGCATTCAACACAGCGCTGTTCGGCTGGAATTGAATGATCACCGCCTTCGTCAATATCTCCCCTGTGTCCGCCTCTGCCAGCTTGAACGCCATGCCCGGCTTGAAGGTCGGCTGCGACAGGTCACGCACATCCCGATACTCATCAGCCATCTTGGCCAAAATGCCCGCCGCTTTGACCTTCGCCGACGGCACAGGCGCAGATATCGCACCGAGCGACTTGTAGATCGTGGATGCCCGATTCCAAATCACCTCGAAGTTCGCAGGATTCATCGGGTCAAGGAAAAAGTTCGCGTTCTCACGGTAATTGGTCAGATGCGCGTCCCCATCCACTATCCCGCCATCTTTTCCTATCATCTTCTCACAGTCTTCCACAGGCAAACTGAATGCCTCTGCCAACAACCGCGCTGCTGCCTTTGGATCTTTGCGCACCCTGTCCATACCCTCAAATATCCCGCGCACCAGATTCGCCACAATGTCAGGATGATCCCTGTAAAAGTCGTTCCGCACCGCCCATACGTCTGCAATCAGGTGATTGGCGCTCTCGGTGCTCACAACCAGCCGCGCCCCGGGCAGTTGCTCCGCCACCGTATAAATGTCAGGCGCCCACCCGACAAACGCATCAAATGTCTTGTCCTGAACGAATATCTTTGCCGCCGCAGGCGCGTCAGCCGCCCACTTGAAATCGACTTCGGCAGGGTCTATCCCCGCATCAATCAACAATGACATGATGAAGTAATGGCTCGGGGAGTTCTGTGCCAACACAACCTTCCGCCTCTGACCGCCTTTCATCCGGAAATCGTTGATCGATCTTATGTCGCCCCGGGAAACAACACCATCGCCACCGTCCGACCAGTCAATCTGCTGACAAACAACCGGCACCGTGCGCGAATCCTTCACCAGCTCGGGCGCAAACAACGCTATCATGTCAAGTGTCCCCCAAAGCACATGGCTGTGCCCGCTCGCAAACAGGTCCCGCGCCTTCACTGGATCATCCACAATCGAAAGTTGGAGATAAAACCCGTACTTCTGATAAAAAATGCTCCCCGCATTGGCCGCCATGCCGTTGTTCGCAACTATGATCGGTGCCCAACCGGGCCAGACATTGATCGGAAACTGAACCACCAGCTTCCCATCTCTCATCGGACTGTCATAGTCACTCACGCCCGTGACAGGCGGAATTGCCGATCCATCCACCAACGAAACCGCCTTGTCGCCCGCCAGCAACTGTTTTGTGATGTCCACGTCCTGCCGCGGTTGTTGCTGCTGCTGTTGCTGCTGTTGCGTCTTCAGCGACTCCTTAACCGCCTTCACGTCCACCGACGGCGTTGACGGCTTCGCCGGCGGCGCAATCTTGTCTTTCCACCGGTAAGCTCCAAACCCGACCAACACCAGAATCAGTATCGTCAGTACTATCTTTCCTTTTGTTGTCATGGCTCGTTCCCTTCCAAATCACCAACAGATTGATTCACTCTGCGATTTTCTGGCGCTCCTCCTTCGCAGGAGCAGGCGCAGCAGGTGCCGACGCCTCCGCCTGCACCATCCCCATCTTCTTCTTGTACTCTTCAAACAGCATCTTCCCGCGCGCACGCCGCATCTCCTGCTGTCTCTGGATGTTCGACCCCATCTCTCGCGCAAGGTCAAGCGTCGCGCGCATCTGCCCCTCGCCCCGCGCGGCTGACTCGCGAAGCTGCTGCATCGACTGGCTCAGTTCGCCGCCCATCATCCCTTGCAGCTCCGTGATCGAGGTCTTCATCATCGACGCCAGGTTCTCCAAGGACCGACTGATGGCAACACGCGCCTTCACAGCCTCAAACTCGCGCTGAAATTTCTGAATCTCCCGCAAGCTCTGAGCGATGATCTGCGTGTTCTGCTGATACAATTCTTCAAGGTTTTTGAGCTGCGCCTCGTTCTCTTTCAGGTCGCCCTCAAGCTCCGCCAACTGCTCAGCATAATGGGCGCCATTCGATTCATCATTGGCAGCCACTGCGGCCTGAAGCAGTCCTTCGAGTTCCTCCTTCTGGCGCACCTGGCGTTTCACCTGCTCTTTCAACAAAGCGATCTGGCTTGCCAATTGCCCGTTCGCATAATGCGCCTTGTCCGCCCGCGCCTTTGCATCCCGAATACCACGCTCGACAACGGCCTGATTTATCGCGTCGGTTTCCGTCGCTTTCTCGGCCATCAAACCCAGCCAGATAAACAATCGCTTGATCGCTCGAAACATTGTGCTGCCTTTCTCTCTTACCGGTTATTGCCGTCTTTCTCCTTAACGCCAGCCGCTCCCTGCGGCTCTTCTTCTTCCAACAGTATCTTTTCCTTCAGAATCGAATTCAATTGCTCACCCAACTGACGTTCATCCGCTGCGCCCACAACTGTCGCGCCCAGTTTCTTCACGCCCGAAAACAGGGCTGCGTTAACGTCAAACGCGATAAAATGATAGCCAACAAAAGTGTTCAGGTCCTCCATTTGCCTCTTCAGCGCCAACAACACCGCCACAGGCTCAGGACCCACGCTGTTTATCCCGTCGGTGATCACAAGCACATGTTTCCGGCTCAACGGCGAGTTCATAACACGCCGCGACGCCAGCCGAATCGATTCACCCAAAGGCGTTCCCCCGGACGGCAACTTAAAACCAGCCGCCCATTTCCGAATGTGAGCTGCATCAAACAATCCAAATCGAATTTGCTCCTGTGGCCGGCCGTTCTGAAAGGTTATCAGGCACATCGCCAGTTCGCGCTTCCCGCCCTCGCCAGACTTGACAAACGCATCAAGACGATCCGCCACCGATTCCAATGCGCGTTTTGCGATCACGTACTTGGGCGATTGATTCCCGTCCTTGTCCTGCACGCTGTCCTTCATGCTGCCCGAGGTATCGAAAACAATGGCCAACGCGATGCCCTCTCGACCCGGCACCGAAGTTCCACCGGCGAACCCTGCCAACGCAAAAGCAACAAGCGCTCCGAACAACCTCGCAAGGCTCCAAACTTCCATGGACAGTCGCATAAAACGGTGGTGAAACTGGCAAGAGTCTAATCCTCAATGGCAGGCGCTGTCAAATGCCGCCGAGCCCGAATTCCACAGGTCTGTTTGCCCCGCAAAACAAGCACCCACACCAAGAATACCTTGTATTAATAAGGGTTTTGCAATTCACTTGACCGCCCCGCGCCTTCTGTCACCCGCCAGGTTACAAACAGAATCCCGAATTGTAAGTTTCGACTCGACGCAATTCCCAAGCCACTTCCATAACCGTCTCATGACGGTCAAGCCCATGGATTCCCAACCCCAATCCCCTGCCGACGAAATCTGCACTCTTACAGGCCCAGGTTACCTCCGCCTGATGTCGTAGCAATAAAGTGTATCGTGATATCTCAGGTAGAGCCGGCCATCGAGAATGACAGGGTGTGTCCATGCATCCGTCACCTTTTGAGGAACCAACCGGAATCGGCCTTTAACCTTGGGCCCAGCCCCAGTTGCTTCAAGAAGCACAACGTTCCCATCCTCCCCAAGGCAATACAGTCGGTCGTCAGCCCAGATAACCGATCCTTTTGCAATATCCTTCCATTTCCACTTCACCTCGCCAGTGGCAACATCGATTGCTGCCCAGCCTCTGTCGGTTCGGTACCATGCCCCAAAAATCAACCCATCAAGCAACGCCCACCCACCGTGGCATGTGTCAAGTTCAGTGCTCCAGACTCGTTTGACGTCCCAGCCAGTCTCAGTAGGTCTGAGCCGGTAAAGTCCGCCGGCATCTGTGTCCGGCGCAGTAACAAAGACAGCATCGCCAACCAACAACGGTGTCGCAGGAATAACAAGGTATCGAGTCGCAAACGGGCGCGTCCAAATCAAGCGGCCCGTTACGGCGTCAACTCCAAACAAATGCCGCATCGATGTGTTAACCAACAGCCGTTTCCCATCCCAATCGATCAGAATTGGCGAACCGTAACTTGCGGAATCGGATTCTCCGGCTGGTTGCGCCAGCCGCTGCATCGCCGGATTTTCAGACGGCCCCAACTTCAATGCCTCCGTTGTCCACACTGTCTTGCCCGTCCGCTTGTCCAAAGCTGCCATTAGAGCCTTTTGTCCGCCCGCGGTCACAAACACCCAATCTCCATCGACGAGCAGGTTTTCGCTCATTGCCCATGTGATGTTCTTTCCCTGGAACCGATCGAGAACATCGACTGCCCACAGCTCGCGGCCATCTGCCGAATCAAAGCAAGCAAGGCGGCCGTGCGCGTTCAGGTGATACAACTTGCCTTCGCTGAAAGTGCAGCTCGCTCGTGCGCCCGGGTAAGGTTCCTTCCATGCGCGGCCGTTCACGGTCTCCCACAGACGCTTTCCGTCGGTATCCAGCGCGAATAAGTGCAGCTCGTTGCCAACATCGCCTCCGAGGTATATTCGACCGCCGGTGATGATCGGCGCTGAATATCCATATCCAAGGCCTTCGGCTTTCCAAACCAAAGCCGGCCCTCGTTCAGGCCATTCACCAAGAAGGCCCTTCTCAGGACTTCGCCCATCCCTGAAAACGCCCCGCCATTGCGGCCAGCCGGCCTCAGGCGATGGAACAATCCGAGGGCCTTGCCCAAGGCAAATACTCACGCTCCACATCAACACCGCCAAAACAGCCCGAACTAATGCATGACCATTCAACCCCGATCCTGGCATTGTGAACTGCAACCGTTTCATAGCATGCGCAACAGACCATTCATTCGGCCCCCACAAAACGCCTCAAAGAATGCTGAACAATCATAATCTGTCGAGCAGGTTCGATCCCAAACAAGCCGAACTGCAATCTCACAGCCTGAACATCGAGCCTGGCGCTTTGTATTATGATCCGTTCGAATACTCCTGCGTTGGAGCCGACTCGTACTAACGCAGCTCGTGTCCCGTCGCTTCCATGGCATCACCGAAACCCGTTTGACCGGCTATTGATCGCCCAAGCCATGATCGAAAAAGTGTCGATCATCAGCCATGATAAACAATTCGACGCCTACGCTGTTGACAGAGTATGGTGAACCGCAGGACCGCACGAGGTCCAAGCCCTCCACCTGGCCCGGAAATCTCACCGGCCGCCCTCGCGGATTCAGCCATGCCTTCACTCCGGTGACATTCCAAGGTTGTGGAACGGAGAAGCCGTTTCGGTCATCCGCGAAAGAGCAATGTGCCTCAAGACGCACGTTGTCGTTCCATGAATGCAAGTTATAGAAGAAACGCAAGGAACGTACGTTCAGTGTCATTATGTTGCGCATGACAAGAAAACTCCAGGGCCGCACCGAACCTTACCTGGTGCCAATCCCCATGACTGCGGGCGGATTCACACTGATCGAGTTGCTGGTGGTCATCGCGATCATAGCAATTCTGGCCTCGATGTTGTTGCCGGCCCTTTCACGGGCCAAAATGAAAGCCCAAGAAATTCAGTGCACAAGCAACCTCAAGCAGATCGCCACCGCGGCATTTATGTACCAGCAGGACACGGGCAAGTCAGTGGACTACACAGAGACCGAAACCCTATGGATGAAGACACTGATGAACTACGACATCCGCGTGAACAACGTCCGGCTGTGCCCCACGACCACCCGGACCGGCAAACTGCCAACGGCGCCAACTGTAATCGCCGGCACTGCCGCCGCCCCGTGGGATTGGTCCTCCGTTATCACAAACATGATCGGCAGTTATTCCATTAACGGGTGGCTGTACTACTACGACACCAGCAACCCGAATGGCGTCAGCCGGTGGGTCGATCCCAGCCAACGCCCAAAATTCTTTCAGCGAGAGACAGCTATTGTTTCACCGTCCACCACGCCTTATTTCATGGACGCTTTGTGGCCCGACACATGGCCTTTGAAGGAAGACCTCCCACCCGCAGACCTCTACCAAGGTGATTCACTGACAAGTCTGGGTCGCATTTGTCTGAGCCGTCATCCCCTGATGCGTTTCAAGGCGAAGTCAGGCCAACCCCTGCCCAGTGCAATCAACATGAGCTATGCAGACGGCCATGCCGGAAAACTCAGGCTCCAAGACATCAAGAACGTCACATGGCACGTAGGCTACGAGCCGATCAGCGACCCCTGGCGGACCCGATAGTTCCCATCTGCACCGGATTGTCTGCCGGGACGTCGGCCCTATCCTAACTCGACTATTTGCTTTGGCCCACACCTGCAATCAGGTGTGGCGCCTGACGGAGTTCAACGGCACAACTGCCAGGTCCGCCTAACAGGCCAACACTCGATCGAGGGCGACAAGGTCGTGCAAGGAGAGGCATTCATCCAGGCGCTCGAAATCGCTCCGGGCAATGGCGGCAAAGGCGCAAAACCAGTCTCCGCACCGACCCTGCCAATGGCCGGTAATCTCTTGACCGATCACGGCTTTGTGGAAACAAACAGCGGCTCGGTCACAGACGGGAACTTCCCCTTGAACAGATTGACTGAACCATCGGCACATCCTAGTCTCAGCCGCAGTATAAAGAGCACGTCTTGGACGCAACCAAACAAGCCATCGGCATCGACATAGGCGGATCAAAAACCGCCATTGGACTGGTGACGCACACTGGCGACGTCATCCAGTATCGCGTCTTTCCTACTGAAGCAGAACAGGGATTCAACCGGGCAATTCGCCGGATTGTCACGGCCGTTCGGGAAATATTGCGCGCCGCTGATTTACCGCCCGGGGAACTGGCCGCGGTGGGCATTGGATGTGCCGGCCCCGTTAACCCTCGTACCGGCGAAATCAACAATCCTTACACACTGTCCGGCTGGAACCACTGCAACATCGTCGAACCGCTCGAGCGCGAATTGGGCGTGCCGGTCTGCCTCGAGAACGACGCCGACGCCGCTGCGCTCGGCGAGTTTTACTTCGGCGCAGGCCAAGGCGCAGAGTCGATGGTGATGCTGACCTTCGGCACTGGCATCGGCGGAGCCGCGGTTCTTAGAGGCCAGCTCTATCGCGGCGTCGCAGGAGAGCATCCTGAAATTGGCCACGTGACAGTCGCAGCTGAGGGTGCGGCCTGTTATTGCGGGCGAACCGGGTGCCTTGAATCCATCGCTTCTGGCACAGCCCTGGCCGCAGCAGGCAAAAAGTTCGGATTTGGGAGTGCCGCTGAAGTGTTTGCGGCGGCCGCAAGCGGCCAGCCCGAAGCCGCGCGCGTCTTGCAGACCGCCCGCGCCGCTGTGGATGCTGCCATTTGGACCTTGGTTCATACCTTCCTGCCGGCGCGGATTGTGCTCGGCGGAGGCATGGTCGAGGCGCATCCGGGCTTCTTTCTCGAACCCGCGCGTGCCGCAATAGCCCGCGCTACCCAGATTCCGCGCGACTACATCACCGTCGCGATCGCGCAGTTGGGAAATCGCGCAGGGCTGGCAGGAGCCGCCCGCTGGGCGATGCTACGCGCACAGCCCGAACAAAAACATCACTCGGAAGTTCCATGAAACCTCCCGTCTCCGTCGGTCTAATCGGTTCCAAATTCGTCTCAACAATCCACGCGGAATCGCTCCGCGCTTGCGCGCAGGCGAGGCTAACCGCCGTGGCATCACCCACACCTGGCAACGCTGAACGACTGGCACGCCGATTCGACATCCCACTGGTGTTCACCGATTACCACGATTTGCTCGCGCGACCTGACATAGACATGGTCGTTGTCGGTGTCCCCAACGACCTGCACTGCCAAGTGGTCGTGGACGCCGCAGCAGCCGGAAAACACGTCGTCATCGAGAAACCTCTCTGCCTGAACCTGGCTGAAGCTGACCGCATGATTGCCGCGTGCCGCAACGCGGGCGTTAAATTGATGTACGCAGAGGAACTCTGCTTCGCACCAAAATATGTTCGGCTGAAACAGCTCCTTGATTCGGGCGCGCTCGGCCGCCCAACACTCATCAAGCAGTCCGAGAAACACGACGGACCACACGCTGCCCATTTCTGGGATGTCAAACGCTCCGGTGGAGGAGTGACAATGGACATGGGTTGCCACGCAATTGAGTTTTTCCGTTGGATGCTCGGCAGGCCCCCAATCCGGTCCGTCTATGCCCAAATGAACACTCAGGTGCACGGCGACAAAACCCGGGGCGACGACAACGCCCTGCTCATCATCGAATTCGCCAACGGCGTGATCGGTCTGGCTGAGGAAAGCTGGACCAAGCCGGGCGGCATGGACGATCGCGCCGAAGTGTACGGCTCAGGCGGCGTTGCCTACGCCGACCTCCTCCACGGCAACGCAATCGAAACTTACAGCGTCAGTGGTTACGATTACGCAGTCGAAAAGGCAGGTTCAACCCGCGGCTGGAGCTTTACGATCTACGAGGAGGCATGGAATTACGGCTTCCACCACGAAATGGCGCATTTTGTCGATTGCGTCCAAAACGACAAACCCCCGACCGTCACCGGCGAAGACGGCCGCGCTGTGCTGGAAGTCATCTTCGCCGCTTATGAATCGGCACGCACAGGCCGAAAAGTCGAACTGCCGTTCCCAACCACAGCCCAGCGCCCAATCGATCTGTGGCAACCGGAACCCTGAGCCGTCTCTTTTCAATTGCCACGCAGCATAAATGCATACGTCTGTCGGCCGGATTTCCCCCCCCCGCAGCGAGGTATCCGACCACTGAGCTGGGAATCTCATGAGCCTCACCCCCGGATGCATAGATTCTCAGCGAGGTGAGATTACCGAGCCAATAAAACCCAAAACCCGTCCAGTGCATGCGGGATTGGCCCCGCTGCATCAAGCGCCAACGTCCAATGCGCTCGCCGCTACGGCATCCAAGACAATCGTCACCGCCGGATGCGATTGCAGCCATGAAGCCGGGCAATCCGGACCACGAGGGCCGCGCACCATGGCCTTCACTGCCGCAGCCTTGTGCGCGCCATATGCCAAAACCATAATCCGCCGCGCATCAAGGATCGTTTTCATTCCGACGGTGGCTCCTTTATCCGGAGCGTATCGGCCCCCGAACCAAAGTCGGTTCGCCTCGACTGATACCGGGTCCAAATCCACGATCCGCGCCACCGAATCCTCTGTGCTGCCCGGTTCATTGAAGCCAAGGTGACCGTTCTCCCCCAAGCCAAGCACTAGCACATCCAAGCCGCCAGCGCGCTCGATCCGCGCCTCGTGCGCTTTGACACTCGACTCGGCCTCTGATACGGCAGAACTCACCCACGCGTATTGATCGAGTGGCACTCCCCAAGGTTCGACTGCCGACCGCCTGATAAGGTTCGCGCAGTTCAACGGCTCATCCGGCGGCACACCAACGTACTCGTCAAGGGCGAACAAGTGCAAATGACTCAGTGGCAACCGCCGCGCAGCGATCAATCGGTAAAGCTCAAGCGGCGTGTTGCCTCCGGGCAGCATGACGTTGCGCACACCGGGTGTCTGCACCCAGTCAACCAACAACTCTGCCGCTGTGGCATTCGCCGATCTCGCATCCGGATGAATTGAAAGTTTCATGGGCTGACCTGCGTGGCCTTGTCATCACAAAGCCGGACAAAAAACGTCAATCTTCTTTTGGCGCCAGCAACACGCGCCTGAACTCCGCGAGCTCTTGGCCCGTCGCTGCACGCCGATGGTGTCCAAACGCAAAACCATGGTCAACAGGTTCCATAGCCCGTGCTGGTCCTTTCCCGGTTGCGCCCAAACCTACCTTGAACTGCTCCTGCACGCCCCTCAAACCCCGCACCGTGAGACCGCAAATATCGTGTCTGTCACTCTATTTGTTCCGCCCGCGCCAACCCCCACCAACTGCACTCGCCCATCATCGTAAACTCCACTCATGACGCCACAATGCCCGCCCAGCCCGGCCCAGCCCAACTCGGCCGCCACAATATCGTGTCTGTCACTCTATTTGTTCCGCCACCGCAAAACCCCTGCTGACCCCTCACAACAGTCCCCGGAAACTTCACCTCTAACGCAACAATGCCTATTCAGCCGGGATAAACACCCCTCCCACTGCGCA
>JAAYVR010000211.1 GCA_012517065.1 Verrucomicrobiota bacterium
CACATAACAGACGGAGTGGCGTTGGGGAGCAGGGCGTTTGTTGAGGAGGTGTTCATGAGGCATCGGCCGCTGTTTGGTTCGAAGCGGAAGAGTGGTGCGAGGAAGATACCCGGGATGTTGTTGGGAGAGGTCTATGTGTTGCGTGACTTGAAGGTGAGAGCGATCGAGTAAAGGGCTGGGAGGAGTAAGTCGAGGAAAAGGGGCAGGGGCGTTTTCAGAGATCGGAGTTGGGGGATGCCGAAGGCCTGGTGAAGGAGTTCGGTGATTGGTGGATTGTTTTCACGTGATGTCATTGCCGGCTTGGTCCGTTTGGTGATTAGGGTGAGATCGGCAGTTTGAGGGGTGTTCATGCCGGCTGAATAGGCGTTGTCGGGTCACATCTGAAGTTTCCGGGGACTGTTTTGAGGGGTTGGTGAGGGTTTGGCGGTGGCTGAACAAATAGAGTGACAGAGACGATGTTGTGGCGGCGGGGTTGGACCGGGCTGGACTGGCCTTGTGGCGTCATGAGTGGAGTTTACGATGACCGGTGAGCGCCGTTGGCGGGGTTTGGTGTGGGCGGAGCAAATAGAGTGACAGACACGATGTGTTTTCGTCGCCCCACGAACGTGAATCGGGAGAGAAATCGTTACAACCGGGGTGAATTCATTTTGCGGCGTCCAAAGCCACACTCAGTTTCAGAATATGAAACAGATCAGCCTGGCAAAACGGCAGGTCAACCCGTTGCGCCAGCTCATCGGCTGGGAGCCGCATCAGCCATGCCCGGGCTGTGAATGCGTCGGCCGCTAGGTCTGGCGGGTCAATGTAGTTTTCTCCAAAATGCACCTGACGTTCCTCCCCAACCAACCACCAGGTGGCATGCAAACGCTCAAACACTTGCCATAGCGGCAGAACAGAATTGTTCGCTTGCTCGCGTATGCGCGCTGCCAGTTCAGGGGACAAGCCGTCCAGTAACCAAACCTTGTGGCGGTGCGGAGCGATGCGCAAGAACAGGCCGTTCCCGCCTCCAATGAACCTGTCGAGTTCTGCAGCTCCGTTGAAAGTACTGACACTGTTCTCGGAGCCAACCCGTTTCCACCAACCGGCAAGGGCATCAAAGTTCGACTCGAAGCGGCTTTGTGCGTCTGCGAACGTTTCATGGTCGCCGGTCTTTCGCGCTAAATCTTGAATCGCAAGCAAAGACCGCATGTAGCGATTAGCATGAACGTCGCCTTTAGCGGCGTCCAACTTCCAGCCTGTCATGACAAAGTCACGATAAACACCTCGAATATCCGGCCAACGTTCGAGCACGCGGCCGGTTTGGCCGCAACGTTGTCCGTAGAACCACGCCGCATACACGCCAGCGAACGGATGCGGTGGTTGATCAGCGCCAACGCGCGACAATGACTCTGTGGGAGGCGGCGACCATTCACGCCTTTGACCTTCGTTCAAATCAAGTTGCCCTGCAGCAGTGTAAGGTGGACGTCTTTCAAACTCATTCGCCAGCAAAGCCAGAACACCTGCTTGTTGGTTCGTCTCCAAATGCGGATACGCCCAGCTTAACGCCTCGAGAACTGCGCCAGTGTTGTCAAAGAAGAATTGCCTCCCGGCGAGCCCGGGTTCGACCATCAGCGGCGCCCAACGTGCAGAGAGAAACGCTCCAATACTTCGACCGAGTTCAGCGCGCAGCATCGACGTCGTCGGCACGGATGGAGCTGGTCCGCGAATTGTTTTCACCTCGTCGCTTCGCACCACGCGAACCGGCGGCACCGAACCGCTCTTTCCCGGCGCCAAGCAGAGCACGCGGCTACCCGTCTGCCAGTAGATGCGGTTGCCAGCCAGAGCAACACCGCCGCGGCCGGGGCCGTGCCATTCGTTGCGCGCCCATGGCGGATTCCGCAAGCCACCGTATGTGTCGCGCTCGCCATGAATCGTGACAAGATTACTTTGCACAAGATCGAAAGCGCTGAGTGTTCCCTGGTGCACAATCAAGACCTTATTGCTTGCGACAAGAAAATGCAGGCTCTCATCTGCTGTGCCCCAGAACGTGTTCCATGGCGGCTGAAATCCATGCCGATGGAATAGGAGTTGCACACGGTTCAACTCTGGATCAAGCATCCCGAGCGCCACCATCGGCGCCACGCCGAGGTTCCAGTTGCCGTAAGCGGTCCTGAACAAGACCAGCAACCGGCCATCGATCGTCATGGCCGGTGGCGCGCCCACACCCTGGCACCCCGCGGCCCAAAGAATCGGCGCAGGATCAATCTCGCGCCCGGATCTGGCGTCGAACATGAAAAACGTCTGCGCAAGCTGATTGGTTGCGACATATTCGGCCACGGCAGCCTGCTCGCGTGCCAACAATTCAGGAGTGCCACGAGCAGCTTCGCTCTTATGCCAAGCGTCCAGCTTTTGCCAATGACTGTCATCGACGTTAGCCTGTGCCGCAAGAAACCGCCGGTCACGGTTTATGCGGTCGGCAAAATTGTGCGCGGGGTTTGTCCGCACGATGACATAGGCCCGATCCCCGCGTCTGATCAGGACCGGATAATAATCGCGAGCGCTTTGGCCTGAGAGAGGTTTTGATTCCCACACAAGCTCACCGGTTGAGGCCCGCATTGCCACCACATGCAGCGCCTCGGTTGTCACAAACACCAGACCCTCGGCAACTGCGGCCGTTTGGCGAATCGGCGATCCGAGCCGCCGCCGCCAATGTTCCCGGCCGTCAATCGCGTTTACTGCTAACATGTCGCCTTGTCGTGTGCCGATGAATGCAACGCCTCCATCGAGAACGGGCGCAGCCGCGCATCCACCGAGGTCTGTGACATACACCCAACGCACTTCGCCACTCGATGCGTCAAGGCCGAAGAATCTTCCCGCGGTGTCGGCCGCGA
The DNA here is from genome assembly GCA_012517065.1 of Verrucomicrobiota bacterium. Lineage (GTDB taxonomy): Bacteria > Verrucomicrobiota > Verrucomicrobiia > Limisphaerales > J093 > JAAYVR01. The sequence goes on from JAAYVR010000211.1 coordinate 2,868, forward strand.
CAACAACATTGCTGCTCACCGCCGGCGACTGGAGAAATGGCGCGCCACCGTCGAACCGCCACAAGGCATCGCCTGTCACGGCATCAATCGCATAAACGTTGCCGGCGTGGGTGGCAACATATAGACGGCCTCCGGCGACGATCGGTTCAGTGGCGGTCCCCAGCCGTTCATTCTCGAATTCAACTGCCCATGCGCGATGATAAGCGGACCGAACCTCAACTTGGGCATAACCGTTGTGACAAGCGTTTCCGCGCAACATCGGCCAGTCAGCAAGGGGTTGATCCGCCCGCAGCAATCCATTGATGACTGCCAAATGCAAAAGCCATCTCAGCCCTCGCACACCGACCCTCGCGTATATCATGATTCAATGGTAAGTTTCGGCTTCAATACGACAAGCACCAATCACGCTTTAATGACCGATCGGAACAACGAGGTGCCGCGTTGCACGTTGCAATCATCGCTGCCAAATAGCTTCTACCCCGGAAATCCAACCGTAATGCATTTCCGATTGCGTTTGGTCTCGGAGCCTGTGACGCATTGAGATTTCTAAAGCGGGCCAGATTTGGCGCAACGCGCCTGTCAACTTCTTGTTGAACAGAGAAGCTTGGACAGGCTATGAATTTGGCCACCGGCGTAACGGTCGGCGAAATGTTCGTTTTGGGGAGTGTTTTCATGGCTGCGCTGGAACAACAGTTCAATCGAAGATTGACAAAGTGGGTTTCTGCGCTGCTTTTGGCTGGCATGATGCTCGAGTCGGTTGACGGTGCTGACGCAATGGCGCCGCGCATCAAGGCTTTGGCAAAAACAAAACGAATCGCAACGCACCAATTAGGGGTCGAAGGGATAACGCCCGCCGAAACGATCGGTACTCTGAAGCTCCCGTATTTCTCGGGCTTGCTGGTAACAGTTCTGTGGGATGATTTCCGACGCGCCGACACCGTGGAACCGGGGGCTGGAGAACCGCCGATAGGCTCCGAATGGCTGTTGATCGGGGCCGGCGGAACACGTCCCAGTCAGTGGGGCATGGTCCAAGACGGCTACTTGACTGCGAGCCAGTTCGGCATTGGCAACACGGTTTATGCGTGTCAGCGGCTCAAGACCGAACCGGTCCGGCTGGATGCTGTGTTCAGGTGGGAAACGATTGCGCAAGACGGCGCCGATGGCACGTTTGTGCTCGCTGTTGGTCCAGATGAAGGGACGAGCTGGATACGGAATCTTGTGCACGTGCGCTTTCGCCGGAACGCTGTCATATACGACACGATCATCGGTGGTATAATGTGGTCCGAGGTGGCTTTGAAGCGATTTGAGGAACACCAGCTTGCTTACGGGGTTGACCATCATGGTACGGTGATTCTCGACTGGGATGCGCCACGCATAAAGGTTTACCTGAATGATGAACTCATGTTCGAGTGCAGCGACGCGGCGATCTCAAGGCTTCGTGGCACTCGGGCTTTTTGGGAAATGTACTACGGTTCGGAACTGCCAAAGAGCAAGATCATGATCGGCGGTGCGGCTGCACATGGTAAAGGACCGTATTGGTGTCATCCGAATGTCAGCGGACGCGAAAGGCAAATCGATGCGTTGCCCTGAGCCGGTGGAGTTCCCGGCCAATTCGAAAAGTGCGGAGACAGAAAAAAGTCAGGCGGGAGAATCCCTTTGCGACCTGATTTCTCTGACGCCGATTTTTCTGGTAGTGACGTTCTCTTAGCCCACTTATTTCGCGCCCAGAGCGGTCTGCGAAGCAAAGCCGAGCCAATTGATCGCGCTGCTGCTGTGTCGCGCTGTGGTTCAGCGGTCGCCGGCGCGTTTGAGCGGGTCCCAGTACCTGGAGTTCACAAGCCCCTTTGCGTCGCCGAAAGAGGGGTCTCGGATTGGGTTGATTTGACCTTCTTTGCGGGCCTCGGCGTGGGCGTCGGCGAATACAGCGACGCCTGTTTTCAGGTGGCGGATGACATCCATGCCTTCGAAACTTTTGTATTGGCTGTTTGCGGGGTCCATGCAGGCCCATGGCCACCAGCAACTGCTGCTCCACATGCCGTCTGCTTTGGGCATTGAATCCCCGATCATGAAACAGTCGGTTGGCGTGACTATCGAGGTGCGTTTGAACCACGGTTTGGTGGTGAACCGGACGCCGCCGACGGTGAGATCGCCGGAGTCATACGGCCAAAGAGAAAGAAACCAACTGTTGATGCCGTACCCGACGTAGTGGCAGTCGAATTTCCACTGCCACTTGATGTTATTGTCAACGCGCGGTCCTTTGAGTGCGGGGCAGTGAAACAGATTCGACTGATTTTGTGCGTAACCGATTATGGTTGTGCCCCACCAATTCGTTCGCGACGGAACTTCATCTGTGGTATTGAGATTCTGGTTCCGGTGAGCGGGGAATGTGTCGTTATTGTCATCGGTGTACAACTGCATGAAGAGCGCAACCTGCTTGAGGTTGTTCATGCATGACATTCTGATGCTTTTTGCCTTCGCGCGTGCGAGGGCTGGCAGGAGCATGCCCGCAAGGATCGCAATAATTGCAATTACGACCAGCAATTCGATGAGGGTGAACGCAGCTTTCGAGCGCCGTGAAATCGGGCCGAAACTCAACGTGGTCGGTTTCATATGACCAATTGTTGAGTTACCTATGCCACAATGCTGGTTGATCCGCCAGAAAAAACGCAGGGCTGAAATGAATACTGACCTCACCCGGAATTCCCGCCAGAATGAAGTTTTGGGTGTCTTTTGCTGGTGAGCCGGTGAGACTTCCAGGACCGGCCTGTTTCATAGCGACGTGAAGATGCTATGTTAGTCAGCTACTCAGGCTGCATCACATATTGAAAAGCCCTTCATATTCGCGAAGATTTTTGGGCTGCGAGTGTGGTCAGCTTCTCCGTATCGGCTTCTTTGGCTGGCAGTTAGGCGGCAACAACAGCACGATCTTTGGGAGTGAGTCGGAATAGGGTGACAGGCTCGTTGTTAGGGTTTTACCCCCTGATTGCGGCGTGGCCCGCAGATTGCCCGTTGTTCCAATCGGCGGTTGCCGAAGTCTGTGCAGGTACCCCTCGGATGCCGATATGGGTGCCGATATGGGGACAGACACGTTGTTTGTGCATAGAAAGAAAGCGGCAGCAAGCTGCCGCACTCCAAGCGCTTCGCGCCTACCAACGCCAACGGCATCCGCGGCAGCGCGTGAAAAACCATTGGGATCAGGGGCGAAATCGAATGGGGCCATATGGGGACAGACACGTTGTTGGCTTGGAGCGTGGCGGGTGGCCCCTTGGCGCAGGCGCAAAGGGTTGGCGTACTATAATCAGGACCAGAAAGCTTTCAGTTTTCCGCGTAGAGGCGGAACTCTAGCAGCGATGGGTTGCTCGGCACCTCGAGCGATGCCGCGTCCGCGGCCGTTAGAGTCCCGCCTTTAGGCGGAACAATTTCATGAAACCAAACATTAGCACTTTTCGGTCATCCGGCTGTGTTCCGCGTAAACGCGGAACTCTGGCAGCGACGGGTCGTTCCGCACCTCGGGCGAAGTCACACCCGCGGCCGTCAGAGTACCGCCTTTAGGCGGAACGATTCCATGAAACCAAACATAAGCACTTTTCGGTGAACTGTCTGTGGTTCCGCGTAAACGCGGAACTCTGGCAGCGCTCGGTTGTCCCTCACCTCGGGCGAAGTCACGCCCGCGGCCGTTAGAGTACCGCCTTTAGGCTGAAGAGTCTCATGTGGTTGGAAGTTGGTCTGACAGCGCCGCGTCGCGTGGGGGCTTGTTCAGAGTGGTTTTAGCGGCGAGGGAGTCGTAGCAGATAGTTCGCAGACCGGCGCGACCGATTGCCACGGGGGGCGCGGGAGCCGGCTCACTGCCCGTCAGGCAACTTTGGTTCTGGCTGCGCCGGGTTGCGAAATATGGGAGCTAATTCTTCAAGTCCTCTGGAGTGAACCGTACAGGCACAACGCGTGTCCAACAGCTCGAGCCAAACCTTTCGAGAAAACTTGTTTGAACCCGGGCCGCGGTGTTTTGGTCGAGGAAAAAAGCAAACGTGGAGGATCCACTGCCTGACATCATGGCGGCGACAGCGCCTGTTTCTCGCAGGAACTCTTGGTAAAGTTGCAGGATGGGAAACTTGGCAAGGACGGGTGATTCGAGGGCGTTGTAGAGTTCGGACATTGCGGCGTGAAGGTCGCCTTGCTGGAGTAAACTGACCATGCGCTCTGCGCGCCCCGGCGTTCCATTGAGGGCAGTGGGGAATCGCTGTAGGGCTTGGTAAGCCCATCGGGTTGACACCCCAAAACCGGGGTACACAAGAAACAACCAAAGTTGCTCGAGCACTTCAAACTGCCCCAGATGTTTGATCTGCTCGCCCCGGCCGGTCGCAAGAGCCGGCGCGGGATTCAGAAAGAACGGCACGTCAGACCCCAGCGAGGCAGCGAGCTCGTGAAGAGCGGCCGCGTCAAACGGTTCTCCGAAAAGCCGGTTGAGCCCGACAATCGTTTGGGCGGCGTCGCTGCTGCCGCCGCCGAGGCCGGCGGCGACCGGTATGTTTTTCTGGAGACGGATGCGGACGCCGGACCGAATGTGTGTGCGTTGGAGGAATGCTTCGGCTGCGCGGACGACCAAATTGGACGAGTCTGTTGGCAGGGTGTCGTCGCTACACAAGAAGCTTATGCCCTCTGGCGCGGCGGCAATTTCGAGTTCGTCGAAGACCGGTACCGGGCACATGATGGTTTCCAACTGGTGGAACCCGTCGGGTCGGCGCCCCAGTATGTTGAGCAGCAGATTGATTTTGCAGGGAGCGCGGAGTTGAATCGGCATAAATGGAAAAGGCGCCAACAACACTGTTGGCGCCCGGGAAAGCGGATTTGGTGCTTAGTAATCGAATATGCGGAATCTGCTGCCTGGCACGAACGGGAAAACGTCGCCGCCGGCATAACCTGTTGCTGAATCGGGGCCAACGGTCGGGTCCGCAATGAGCCGGGGCACGTCGCTGTCTGGGAAAGCTGGATCAACAGTCATGTCGGGATAAATCGGGTTGTTCGGTTTCAACACGGGGTCGTAGCTTGGGATTGGGAACGTGGCGACCTCATACAATCCGACTGCAGTTCGGACGACGCTGCGGTTGAACCCGCGGATAACGCCTGTTGTATAGGCTGCCGCGGGGCCGTCCCACAGCGCTGTTTGCTCGAAAGATCTGCGGATTTCACCCATCCGGGCGAACTCGGTGACATTATTCAGACCACGCCCGAGTTTCTTTTCGGGGCCGGAACACCCGCACGCCAGCAACACAACGACACAACCAACCGCAATCGAGAGTCTTGTTCGCATAATCAGTACTCGTTGCTCTCAGATTATCCGTGTTGCCGAAGTTGTAAAGCGCGATTTCAAAGCTTGGCGTAGCCGGAATCCAACGAGCACGGCGAGCCCGCGTATTCCATTGCCTGAGCAGTCTGCGAAGCGGGCCTCTTCACAAGATTACATCATCATATTGAAGAGCCGTTCATATTCGCGAAGATTCTGAGGCTGCGAGCATGGTCAGTTTCTTCATATCTCCTTCCCTTACTACCAGTAAGGCGGTCAAAAGGGTACGGCCTTTGGGAGTGAGTTGGATAAAGTGACAGGCTCGTAGTTCGGGTTTTGCGCCCTGATTGTGGGGTGGCCTGCAAATTGCCCCTTGTTTCAATCAGCGGTTGCCGAAGTCTGTGAAGGAACCCTTCGGTGCCAATATGGGGACAGACACGTTGTTGGCTCGGATCGGCGCGGGTCGTCCCTTGGCACAGGTGCAAAGCGCTGGGATACCAAAATCAAGACCATAGAGCTTTCGGTTTTCCGCGTAAACGTGGAACAGCTCTAACGGCTATGGGTTGCTCTGGGCATGGGGCGATGCCACGCTCGCGGCTGTTCGAGTCCCGGCTTTAGGCGGAACAGTTTCATGTGGTTGGGAATTACTCTGGCAGCGCCGGATTCAGTGGGGCTTGATCAGAGTGCTTTCACTGGTGAGCGAGTCGCAGCAGGTATTTGGCTGCCCGGGGTGGCTGGCAGCCCCCATCAACGGGCGTGGGGGTAGGTACTGCCCGCCAGGCGACTTTGGTTCCGGCTACGCCGCGCTACGCCGGGGTGCGAAATATGCGGGGTCCCGAGAAGGTCGCTGGCCAACCGAGCAGGCGCACGCAGAGCGTCATGCCGGTGAGGTTTCCGGGCTGGGAGGAGTTGCGGACACCGGCTTGCGAATTATGGTATCGAGCTTGGCAAATGCGGGGTCGGGATTTGGGTAATCCAAATTGTAGTGCAGTCCGCGGCTTTCCTTGCGCGACATTGCGCAACGGACAATCAGTTCGGCGACCATGGCGATGTTTCTCAGTTCGAGCAGGTCGGACGTAACGACAAAGTCCCAGTAATACTCCTGTATTTCCGCCTGGATGTTGAGAATGCGATTGTAAGCGCGCTGGAGGCGTTTGTTTGTGCGGACGATGCCAACATAATCCCACATGGTGCGCCTGATTTCGTCCCAAAGATGTGAAATCACAACCAATTCATCCGGGTTCTGCGCGCTGCCCGAATGCCACGGTGGAATGCGGTCGGTCCATTTCGGGAACGATCCGGTGACGGCGCGTTGGGCGGCGCGATGGGCGCAAACGAGCGCTTCCAACAATGAATTGCTGGCCAGGCGGTTGGCGCCGTGTAATCCGGTGCACGCAGTTTCGCCAATCGCGTACAGGCCGGCGATTTCTGTTTCGCCATCGACTGTTGTGACGACGCCGCCGCACTGATAGTGAGCGGCTGGCACAACTGGGATCATTTCCTTGGTTATGTCAATCCCGTAGGAAAGGCAGGTCTGGTAGATGTTTGGGAACCGTCGGATGATGAACGGCGCCGGTTTGTGGGTGATGTCAAGATAGACATGGTCGCTGCCGCTCTTTTTCATTTCACTGTCGATGGCGCGGGCGACGACATCTCTTGGTGCGAGCGATTTGAGCGGGTGATAAGCGTCCATGAATTCTTCGCCATTAAAAGTTCGCAGTACGGCGCCTTCCCCCCGCACGGCTTCGCTTATCAGGAATGATTTGGCTTTCGGGTGGTAGAGGCAGGTGGGATGGAACTGCATGAATTCGAGGTTTGCCACTGCAGCGCCCGCCCTGTAGGCCATTGCGATGCCGTCGCCCGTGGCTATGTCCGGGTTGGTGGTGTAAAGATAGACTTTGCCGCAGCCGCCCGTTGCCAGAACGGTGACGCGTGCGGCGAACGTTTTCACGGTCTGCGTGTTCTTGTCGAGGACGTATGCGCCAAGACATCTATTGGTGCCGTCTTTGCCCAGCTTGTGAGTCGTGATAAGGTCGATGGCAATGTGATTCTCGAAAACGTGAATTGAAGGTGTTTGTGAAACACGCTCCAACAATACGCGTTCGATCTCGCGGCCGGTGACGTCCAACGCATGCAAAATCCGCCTTTTCGAGTGTCCACCTTCGCGGCCGAGGTCAAGTTCTTTCACTCCACTTTTGCCGGGGACCTCATGTTCGGCAAATCGCATGCCCAGTTCCATTAGTTCCCTGACCCGGGCGGGGCCTTCTTGGACGATTGTGCGCACGACATCTTCTTTGCACAGGCCGGCGCCGGCGGTCAAAGTATCCTGCACGTGAAGTTCAAATGAATCTTCCGGGCTCATTACCGAGGCGATGCCGCCCTGGGCATGATTGGTATTTGACTCGGCGCTGTTCTTTTTTGTGATGATTGCCACTCTCCCGTGTGGAGCGACTTTGAGGGCAAAAAACAGTCCGGCAATGCCGCTGCCAATGACGATGTAATCAAACTCAAGTGTGACGTCTTCCATTTACCACATGATAGCAGGACATTGAAACAAATCGAGGAAATCGAAATATAATCTGTGGTGCAGATCGCTGTTCCGACGGTTGCAGGCAGCTCGGCCGGCCAATTGCCAGCGCGCAGCGCGGCGCAACCACAACCTTCCAAAAACGCCGGGTCAGTTTTGGCCGCGGTTTTCCTGTTCCTTCCACCCGTTCCTCATGAGCACATCGGCGATTTTCACGGGCTGACCGCCCGATCGTTTGCTTTCGTCGGCCGCTTCCATGAAAGCGAAGAGCTCGATTGTTTCCTCTGGGGGAACCGGTGGCTGGCCGGTTTGGAAGAACTTGATTATCTCGCGGACAAGCGGCGCGTAATCGCCGCCGGGTTTCTGGTCCATCACGGCTTTGGTTCCAAACAGGGTCACGCGATACGGTGCGGCACCGTTCCGGATGCCGATCACTGTTCCGACTCGGCCGTCGCGCCAAACGCCGGTCACCACATCCGTATCGGCTGTTGATGTGCGCACAACCTGCTGGCAGCCGGTGCCGAGCACAGCGTACAGGGCTTCGACGGCGTGAATGCCGTACCAGAACAGGTCGGGATGGTGCGGTTCAAGGTGGCACGGGCCTGTTGAAACTGCGCCTTTGATTTGGCCGAGATCAGCCTGCTTGAGTTCTATGAGCCCCGGGTAATAGCGGAGGGACGAGGAACTGAAGCATGGGACACGATGCTGTTTTGCGAGGCGGAAAACCTCGATTGCGTCGCGAAGCGACCCTGCGATTGGTTTGTCAATGAACACAGGTTTGCCTGCAGCAAAAACGGGTTTCACTTGTTCAAGGTGCGGACGTCCATCCACGCTCTCGAGCATTATTGCATCGACCTCCTGGCACAGGGCCGGAATCGAATCCACAATCCGAACTCCGTACCGGTCCCGCAGTTCGGTTGTATAACCTTTGACGCGCGACCAGCTCGATTCGATGTCAGGGCTTCCGCCGGGGTAAGCAGCCACAACCCGGGCGCCCGGGACGTGCCCGGGTGCGTTTGTATCGTGAAGCAGTTTGGTAAACGCAACCACGTGCGACGTATCCAGTCCGATTATTCCAACGCGTATATCGCCCGCCAAAAGGCGTGGCATCCAAACGGCGGTGGCGATCATCACAAAGGCCGACATGAGTGGGAAGAGTTTCATTGCAGGCGAAAGCTAACAAATAAGCATCAGCACCGCAACACGCTCAACGCAGCGGACCATGGGCGGGGGCGATGGACCAAAGACCGGGGACCAAGGACCAGAGATCGAGGACCAAAGACAAAGCACAAGGGACAACGTTAGTCAGCTTGGAAATCGCACCGGGATGAGAGCTTGAGTGAAGTTGGTGGGTCAGATGGTGAGGTTTAATGGCCAAACTGAAATGCGGCCGTGCGGTTCGGTTATTGGCCCGGGCTTTGCGGAGCGGTCGGTCGAGTTGCTGTTGGTCCTGCGCGGCGGACAACCGCGTCTGGAAAGCCGGGTTGGTCTGGTAGCACTGCGAAGAAATTGTCGTGCTCGAAGCAGGTTGCGATTCGATCTTGGGCTCTGTTGTTGTAGTTCATTGGGGTTGCAACGCGATACACGCTGTTGCGTGTGATTTCAATGAACCCGCTGCCTTCATCGAGATAGATGCCGCCGGGACCGCCGGGGCCACAATCATGAATGTGGTTCTCGCGGATTACAGTGCCGGGCTGGTTGCCGAGGATGTAGATGGCGCCTCCGTCATCGCGGCGTTGCATGAGCCGGTAAAGATGATTTCGTTCAACCCGGTTCCCGCTCGCAGGCGTGGGTGTGGCGTAGCGGAATGGAATCACCTCGTATGCGCCGCCCCCGGCGTCTTCTTCGCCCCAGCCCCACCCGACCGATATGCCCGAGTACGGGAGATCGTGGATTTCGTTGCATGTGATGACCGTTCCCTGGGCATAACCTGCGAAAACGGCGACGCTGTCTTCGAACTCGACGCCGACGTGATGGATGCGGCAATTCGTGACGCGGTTGTCGCGCACAATCAAGCGCGGATCCTCGGGATGATGGTCCGTCACCTGAACGTCTCCGATCTGAATTGCGCTGCCTGAGATGTCAAAGAAGTCACATCGGTTTACAATGGTCTGCCGTGAGCCGTGTTCAAGGTCAAGACCGGCCCCGCCGAGCCGGGTGAACGTGCACCGCTCGAAACGGCAACATTCCGCAGCGCGCAAGACAACATTTGCCGGGCTTTTCACGTATTCGTTGTGCTGTTTGACCAGCGAACCATCGCGGCTGAACAGGCACTTTGCGTCGGTTGTGAAATTGGCCTGGACGTCGATGTGGCCTGTGCGGTTGGGACCGAGCCATGTTGCATCTGCGAATGTGATACCTTCAAACACCACACCACGGACGGGCCGATCGAGCGTTCCCTCGATGCGAACCAGGGTCTCGAGTTGGGGAGCGACCACCGTTATGTCAGCCATGTTTTCGCCTTCACGCGGCATGTAATAGAGAGTTTGCGCCGGGCAATCGTAGTACCATTCGCCCGGGGCATCGAGGAGCTCGATTGCGTTTTCAATGTATGCCGGCAATTTGGCTTGGACACCTTCTTTGCGGGAGGCGAGGAAAAAGGCCGGCTGCCGCATCAGCACGATTGCTTTGCCCTGCGCATCACGGAGAATCCGTTCCACGGGACAAATCATGTGGCTCCATGAATTGAAGAATCCCAATTCGATGTTCTGCTGGTTTCGCCAGTTTGCCATCGCGCCGTCTGCAAACAAGAAACCGGCTTTGGCGTCGATGAATTCAAGGTCGCCATAGCGAATAACGTCATTGGGGCAATCACCACGGGCTCGCGCAGCTCGTTTGCCATTAACGTAAAGTTGCCTGAAATCGAGCAAATCGACCTTTGCTTTCCAACGTCCGAGAACATCTGGTCGCCAGCCAATTACAGGTCTGCCGCCGCTGATTACAGGGACTTCGCCGGGAGCTGCGCGAAACACAGTGTTTGCGTCGCGCGCGTCGAGGAGCAGCGGTTCGGCAAGGTAATGCGTGCCACCGCGAACCAGAATGACGACCTGTTTGGAGGCGCTTTCCGTCGAGGCACGCGCTGTGCGAGCGGCGGCGACTGCTCTTGCCAGGGTTTTGAATGGCTGTTCAGCGGTTCCCGGGTGCTGGTCAGAACCGTTGGCAGCTACATGGAAGCACAGGTCGGTGTTTGGCGGCAAAACGGGCGGGGCGGGATCGTACCCGAGGTTCAGTTCAACCAGGTTCAAGGTTACCGCCACAGCGTTTGTGTTTGCGAGAGCGACTGAGTTGTCGCCGGGGCGGAGGTTTTCGGGTGAGAATGTTTGTTCGATGGGCACAACCTTGTTGTTGATGCGGCAGAGAAGGTTGGCAGCCGGCTCGAGATCGAGCCGCGCGGAATCCGGCGAATTGTCCGAAGCCACAGCGCTTTGCGGCAATGAAAGAGTCAGCACCCTGGTTTCGCCAGGAGGGATCGTCACCGGCAATTGAACGGGCAGATCAATGCCCGCAACGCGATGTTGCTGATTGATGAGCGCGAATTTCAGGTCACACCCACGCAAACGCGCCGGATCGCCAAGCGCCGGCACCCACGACCAGAAAGGATGCGGTTGTTGCTCGCGCCAACACGGGAAATTGAAAACGTAAATGCCGTCGGCTCCGCTGTCCCACAGACCCAGCGCTGCAGCCCGAATGCTTTCCTCGCAATGTGACTTGCCCGCGTAACCAAACTCGATGGCAGCATACAACGCCACCGGGCGATCGCCCAATTCGCGTCGCAGTTGCGCCAATGGCATGCTGAAATCTGAAGAAAGGAATGGCGAGGCAGTGATGAAATCAATTAGCCCCTGGCGATTCCATTCTCCTATGTCCACGCCCAACGCTTTGCAGCCGGCCGGACTGGACGGCACTCGCACAGCCACAAGCATCGGGCGCCCGCGCTGGCGAGCGAGCTCGTCTGCCTTCGCTTTGACGCGGGCAACCACTTCGGTCAAATGGTGACGCTGATTCCATACCGCATCGGATGATCCGCTCAGGTGCCGCGGGAAACGCATCCAGTCCAGCTCGATCCCGTCAGGCATGTACTTTTCCATCACTTCAAAAATCAGGCGGAGATTGTATTCGCGCACTGGTTCGAGTCCGTAATCGAGGCACTGAGCCATCCAGTTGTTCGGGTTTGCACCTCTTTCGACCCGGTATTCGGGATGGTCACGCCAAAACTGGCTCAGGTCAGGCTCGTTCGGTTGATTAACATTGTGCACCTCGTTCATCCGCCATGATATGAAAGTCTCGAAGCCGCGTCTCTTGAGGGCCGCAAGGAATTCGCCAAACGGATCGCGGCCTTCACCAACGAGTCTTGCCAATGCGCCACGAGTTGATAGTTCCTCGTGTTCGCTTGGGTAGAGCATTTTTTGGATTCCATTTGGGCAAAGCATGTATGTGGTGACAGCGTTCGGGCACTCTGCGGCGTGGCGTTGTATCATCTCTGGCGAAAGGTCATCACGCCAAAGTAGGTTGGTACCGTCGTTGTTCACCAGGAGCTGGCGCTGGATGGGCGGTCGATCGGGGGCCGCCGGCGCATCTTCCGCAGCACTTGCACACACTGCTAAACACAACGTCGTCGCGCACTCGATCGTGCGCCAAACACAATCAGAAAGAGGCAGACGGGTAATCATAAAATGTCGCCAGCAGGGTCGCGCATGATTCAGCAGCTTATTCTACGGGCGAGAGCTTCGTAGAGTTGGAGTGGATCATCGAAATGTAGGACATCGCCCGAGTATGGCACGAGCGCATAGCCGGCGCCATATGCGGGGCCGTTGACCACACAAGCAGATGTATGGTAAGCGGCGATCTGGTCACGCCCGCGCGAAACTGCATCGTCGCGTGTGCCATCCACTTCGAATTTCCATCCTACGATTGTTGCGTTTGGGAACCAATCTCGCATTCTGGCGATGATCTTTGGAGTGGGCCTAAGTTCGATCCAGAGGGAGGGAATTTGAGAAGAGATTTTGCCTGCGGCAACGGGCTCGAGATCGCCTCGGGCTGATCTTGTCCAAACAGCCGCTGGCGCAAAATCGCTCACAGCGGCAACATGAAAAACGGCTTTGACGAGTGGATCAGCAATGTTCGCAAGAGCGTCGCCGAGATCGTTGGTTGTCGAGAAACGCGTGATATGCTGAACCCCGGCAGGCACTGGGCACGTTGCCGTTTCTCCAAGCAACAGATGGACGTCATGCCCGCGCTGGGCGAGGTATTGGGCAAGACCGCACCCGAGTTTGCCCGTGGAGAAATTGGTCAGACGCCGAACCCTGTCGATGGGCTCGAAAGTCGGTCCGGCAGTGACGACGCATTTCATGATGTCATCATGGAGGAATTGGCCGGGGAGGGCAAGTTTGCCTGCGAGCAATTGAGGGCAACTGAGCCGCGGCAACGCCAAGAGAAAACTCAATTGCTTAGCCCGCATATTTCATACCCTGAGCAGTCTGCGAAACGGGTGTCTTCAAGCAACCAAGGAATATGCGGGCCCCGGAAATCTCACCGGCGTAAAGGCACGGGCGAATCCGAGGGTGTGACCGGTGAGATTTCCGGGTTAGCCATGCTACGCAACATCGTTTTTGACTTTACGTGGGGAACAATGGAGAGCCACACTGCAGCCTCCGAAGAGACATGAAAATGAAACAAGACTTGTTAATTCGATGGTTGGGCGTTGCGGTGGTTTGTTCAGTTTTGGCGCTGCACTCGGCAGTATATGCCGCAGAGGAGACCAAGGCTGGCGAGTTCTCGAAGCCGGTGATTGATATTGGGATTGTCGCACGCGACGCGGCTGCGAGCGCGAAGTTTTACACCAATGCAATTGGGTTCACCGAGGTTCAGGGGTTTCCCGTGTCCGGCGAGCTGGGGCGGAAAATTGGGTTGATCGACGGCCATCCTGTTAACGTGCGCGTGTTTGTGCTCGGGCAGGGTGATCTTGCCACTCGGATCAAATTGCTGTCGTTCCCCGATGCCCCTGGGAAGCCCGCAGACCAATCGTTCATTCATTCAACACTCGGCATTCGTTATCTTACCATCTACGTGGCCAGCGCGGAAAAGGCCCTCGAACGGCTGCGCAAAGCCGGCGTGAAACCGATTGGCGAAACGCCCGTCGATCTGGGGGGCGGAACCAAGATAATTGTTGTCCGTGATCCAGACGGAAACTTCATCGAGCTCATCGGCCGATAGTCGAGCGCAGCCGGAAACGAAGTGTCATGTTGACAGGCTTGCGTTGATCGAACCGTTGCCGCGGCGCCTTTGCGCGCCATCCTGAGCGGTCTTGGCGCGGGCGGCAGGCAATGGTTTCCCTCACCGATACTTTCAAATGAAAACAGCAAGAACACGAACTCAAGAACACAAGAAGACCCTCCAGGACAAGACAGCGTCCCGAGACAGATTTGCCGAAGTAAAGGCGTTGTTTGATCAGTACGTCGTTCCCAGCTACGGACGATTTGAAATAGCCTTCGCACGCGGTTCGGGCAGTAATCTTTGGGATGTCAATGGGAAACGGTACCTTGACATGGGCAGCGGGATTGCTGTGTGCGCGCTTGGCCACGCGCACCCTGAGATCGCTGAAACGTTGCGCGACCAGGCCATGCGGCTGGTGCACGTGTCGAATCTTTACTATCACGAGTGGCAGGGGCGCCTCGCGCAGAAATTGGTCGGACACCTTTCGCCTGGCAAGGTCTTCTTTTGCAACAGCGGTGCCGAGGCAAATGAAGGCCTGTTCAAACTCGCCCGCAGGTTCGGCCATGACGAAGGGCGATTTGAAATCCTTACCACGTTCAACTCCTTTCACGGGCGCACGTTGGCGGGGATTTCCGCCACGGGCCAGGAGAAGGTCAAGAAAGGCTTTGAACCGATGGTGATGGGTTTCAGACACGTGCCATTCAACGACCTGCAGGCAATGCGCAATGCAATCTCGCCAGCCACAGTCGCTATAATGATCGAAGGCGTTCAGGGCGAGGGCGGCGTCACCCCTGCAAGACCTGAATACCTGCTTGGACTGAGACAGCTTTGCGACGAACGCAGATTGCTCTTGCTGATGGACGGTGTTCAGTGCGGATACTTCCGCACCGGCCGGTTCCAAAGTTATCAGCGGCTCCTCGAAAACGTCACAGGCGCCGAAACGTTCGTCCCTGACGGCGTTTCGATGGCGAAGTCGATTGCAGGTGGTTTTCCAATGGGCGCCTTCTGGGTCCGAGACCGACACGCCGATCTTCTTGGCCCCGGGCAACACGCATCGACGTTCGGCGGAACACCGCTCGCGTGTGCTGTGGCACTCAAGGTCCTCGAGGTGGTCGAGCGGGATCGATTGGCCGATAACGCCCGCCAGCTCGGCGGCCAAATCATGGATGAATTGAGGAATCTTGCGCAGCGATATCCAAACGTGTTGCGAGAAATCCGCGGACTTGGCTTGATGATCGGCATTGAACTCGTCGATAAGCAGAGCATCCCGGCGTTTGCCGGAGAGACAAAGAGTGCAGCGGCGCTCCTCGTTGGACGTTTGCAGGAAGCGGGAGTTTTAACCGTCCCAGCCGGGACACAGGTTGTCCGGCTGTTGCCGCCCCTCAATCTCAAACCCGCAGATGCCGAAGAAGCGCTCGGCTTGATCAAACGCGTCGTCATGAGCCTTGCGTGACCTGGAAATCCCAACGGCCAACCCCCAGATATACTCATACTTTCAATCCGGCGAGATTTCCGTGAGCCTGCAGGTCACGCGATTGCGCAGACCGTCGGGAGTGGGCCGACCAGGAATGATAACCTTAAGCGCGGCTCTCCGCTTCGGAGGGACCAGGCATGCGGTGTAATAATGCCGAACTGGAACCCGCCGCTTTCGGTGCATGGCCCGCCACGGTCAAAGCGGTCGCTCCGCCGCCACTTCGTCCCTTGGCAACCGAATGCGCCGGCAAATGGATCGATTGAGTACATGCTGCCTGCCACCCGCGCACATCTAACAAGGACCCGAATAGAGTGACAGGCTCGTTGTTTGGGTCTTGCCTCCGGATTGCGGCATGGCGAGCAGATTGTCCCTTGTAGCAATCGGCGGTTACGGAAGTCTGTGTGGCAACCCCGCGTATGCAGATATGGGGACAGACACATTGTTTGTGGTACCATGCCGATCTGGTTCTAGGCACGTTGTTTGCGCATAGAAACAAAGCGGCAGCAAGCTGCCGCACTCCAAGCGCTTCGCGCTTACCAACGCCCACTGCATCCGCGGTAGCGCGTGAGAAACCATTGGGATCAGCGGCGCGATCCAATGGGGCCATATGGGGACAGACACGTAGTTGGCTAGGAGCGCCACATGCCGTCCCTCGGCGCAGGGGCAAAGCGCTGGGGTACCACAGTCAGGACCAGAAAGGTTTCAGTTCTCGGCGTAAACGCGGAAGTCTGGCAGCGATGGGTTTCTTTGCGCATCGCGCGACGCCGCGCGCACGGCCGTTAGAGTCCCGCCTTTAGGCGGAATGGCTACATCTGGTTGGAAGTTAAGGTGAGAGCGGTGGGTCCAGTGGGGGGGTGATCAAGGCGCTTTTCCCAGCGACAAAGTCGCAGCCGATATTTTCCAGCCCGGCGTGATTGAAGGTCCGAGGGGGCAAGAGCCGGGGGCGTTGCCCTTCAGGCAGCTTTGGTCCCGGCCAGGGCGGGCTGGGTAATATGCAGGTTAGGACGGCGGTTTTACGAAAGTGCGCACGCCCCATCCAGGACCTTGAGGATTGGCCATTCTCGCGCCGAGCCTTGACCTGAACGGGTGTTTTTCTGTAGGACTTGCAGCCAACGCAAGCCTGTATGCATTTGCTCGCCAGCGTAAATCCGCAGCCGGACCTGTGGCCCTTTGCAGTGCTGGGCATTTCCGTCGTACTGATTGTTTTCCTGATAACCGTGCTTCGTTTGCACGCCTTTTTTGCACTTGTGCTTGCAGCATTGACAGCAGGCGTGTTGGCGAAAGGCTTTGATCAACAAGCCATTCCAGCAGTTCTTAAAGGCAAAGGACATTGGCTCCAGGCAATCGAACTGACAACTTATGAACTGGGCTCGACCGCAGGCCGAATCGCAGTCGTCATCGGATTGGCTTCTGTCATCAGTTTGTGCCTGATGGAAAGCGGCGCTGCGGACAAGGTTGTGCGCTGGTTTCTTCGATTGTTCGGCCAGAAACGCGCCGGCGCCGCAATCGCAAGCAGCGGTTATCTGATTTCAATCCCGATCTTTTTCGACACCTATTTCATGCTCCTTTTGCCTCTGGCCCGTGCGATGAGCCTCAGAACCGGGAAAGATTATTTGCTGTACGTCCTTGCGATTTGCTGCGGCGGTGTGGTCACACATTCCCTGTGCGCACCGCACCCGGGGCCGCTTGCAATGGCTGAGACACTGAAACTTGACCTTGGCGTGACTATCATCGCCGGCATTCTGGCCGGGATACTGCCGACCGCCGCTTCGTGGTGCACTGCAAAATGGCTGAACCGCCGGTTCCATGTGCCAATGCGCGAAACGCCAGGCACAAGCATCTCCGATCTCAAGCAGATCATCGAACAAGACGAAGGCGCATTGCCTTCCCTGAGTCTGTCCATCGCGCCAGTGCTTCTCCCAATTATCCTGATGTCCACGGCGTCATTCTGCGACGCAATTGTCAAGAACCAGCAAACATTCGCAGGCATTGTCTCGTTGTTTGGGGGACCGGAGTTGTTTGGCCGGTTGGCGCGCGCTGTTGAGTTCATCGGGAATCGCAATATCGCGCTTCTGATCGGCGCAGTCATCGCCATGGCAGTGCTCATGCGACAGAAGAAACTCAGCGTTGCCGAAGTATGCAGGAAAATCGGCCCGTCGTTCGAAACTGCCGGGGTAATCATTCTGATCACAAGCGCGGGAGGCGCATTTGGTTTGATGCTCAAGAACGCCGGGGTCGGCGAGGCAATCAAACAGACCGTGGCCGGCAACCAGGTTAACTTGATCCTTCTTGCGTGGCTCGTTGCAGCAGTGATCAGAGTTGCTCAGGGGTCGGCCACTGTCGCCATGCTCACAACCGCCGCCATGATGTATCCGATCATCTCGAGCGGACCGGGTTTGCCGTATCATCCGATTTACATTTTCATGGCAATCGGGTTTGGCGCCATGACGCTCTCATGGATGAACGACAGCGGGTTCTGGGTTGTGGGCAGGCTCAGCGGTTTCACCGAACAGGAAACTCTCAGAAGCTGGACCGTGATTGTGACGGTCAATTCGTTGGTTGGTCTTGCCGAATGCCTCGTTCTGTCGAAGCTACTGCCGTTCTGATCTCAAACCGCGTGCAACGCTGCTCCCGGTTTGAAATCAGTTGGAGCTTGACCGGGAAACCGAGCCTCACTAATGCTGGCGACGGTTAACGTGCAAGGTCTGTAAGCAAATTGAAAAAACTGAAAGGAACGATATGCGTCTGACACCTGTTACTTTGGCTGTTACCCTCGCGTGCTGGCTGGCGGGCTCATGCGCCGCAGCAGAACCTCAGGCCAAAATCAAGGTCTTGATTGTCACCGGCGACGACGTCGAGCCCGCACATAACTGGTCTGAAGTTGCATCGGCGACAAGACAGATTCTCCAATCCACCGGCAAGTTTGATGTCAAGGTCTCCGAGGATGCCGGCATTTTCGACTCGGCATCGAGCCTCGCAAGGTACGACCTCGTGTATTTTGCCATGTACAACGCCAAAACCCCGACCATCTCGGATCAGGCCAAGGAGAATCTTCTCAATTTCGTCAAAAGCGGCAAAGGGTTCGTCGTCGCACACCTTGCGAGCGCATCATTCAAGGAATGGCAGGAGTTCAAAAACCTCTGCGGACGAGCGTGGATCATGGGAACGTCCGGACACGGTCCGCGGAGCGTCTTCAAAGCCCGCATCAAAAACAACGCACACCCCATCACCCGCGGCATGTCCGATTTCGAGGTCGATGATGAGCTTTACGCAAAGCTTCAAGGAGACGCCCCAATCAATGTACTCATCGAGGCCGATTCGGATTGGAGCAAGAAAACCGAGCCTCTGGCTTTCACCCTCGAGTACGGCAAAGGACGTGTGTTCCACCACACTTTCGGGCACGATGCAAAGGCCATGGCCACGCCTTCTGTGACACGGCTGGTGCAACGCGGATGCGAATGGGCGGCCACCGGCACTGTCAAGGACTGACGCACGTCTGCTAAAAGAACATTTGCATGGCGTTCGCAAGTCGCGGGTACGGTCTTGGTTTTTCCACGCCCTGCCTTTATGCACGGTTTTATAAACAGGTAGGACTCGGGGTTCCCGCGAGCCGCAGTTGGCACAGTAACTCTTAGTTCTCAGACCTCAGCAAAAGGGTCTTTTTGACGCAAAACGGCTCGCAAGTTTAATTCCCGCTCTTACCAGCCCTTGTCGGGAAAAAGGAGCAGGCTGCTCCTTACAATAGACACCTTAACAAAACGCAGTGCGGCCCAGCCGCATCCGAATGACGGCGGCGGAATAAGCACGCTCCTTGCAGTCTTAGCCCGCATATTTCATACCCTGAGAAGTCTGCGAAACGAGTGCCTTCAAGCAACCAAGAAATATGCGGGTCCCGGAAACCTCACCGGAATGAAGCTTTGGGTGCCTTGGGCTGGTCAAGCGGTGAGATTTCCGGGTTGGCGCTCCGCCGCAGCGCGCCACGCTGCGGCGATGCGGTTTCCTGCAGTCTATGCGCAAAGCCACGCTAGCTGCAGCGATCGGATACGTGAGGTGATCGATGTAACCCTACACAAGGATTTGTGCCTTTCGGGACTGTTGGTTTCGGGATTCGCCCAAGGAGATAGAGCGCAATGGTGACACACTACCCCAATAAAGCCCCGACCTCACCACGAAGCCCCGCCAACGCACCGGCCCCGTTTGACTCCCGGAGTGTGTTTTGCGGTTTTACCCCCAAATAGAGGGACAGACACGATATTTGGGACCAACTCGATGCCGCTGGCCTGATCAAGCCAGACGGATGAGGGCGCCGATTACGGCTTTATTTGGGCGGTCAAGTGGACATCCGAGTTGCGGATGCATCCTGACAAGAAGGCCAGTCTTACCGAGGTCTAATATTGCCGCGTAAAGGCGGCGCAGCGCGGCGAGCTTGGTCGGTCTGAGTCATAGCCTCGCCGAATCAGCCTTGCTTCTCCTTTGTTGATGTCTGGGGCTTGTCCAAGAGCTTCAGTCGCGGCCACGCGGCTCGCATGTATTCGATGGCGCTCCATGCTGTAACAAGAACAAGTATTGCCACAATTACCGTGCGCCCCCGGCTCGCGACATGTGACAGTCCTCTGTCGGCAGACCACGCAAGTACAACAATGGCCAGAAACCCGATGCCTTGTACCCACGCCTTAAACTTTCCGGAGAACCGTGCTGATGTTGGCCCGCCTGTCCGCGCAAGCACGATCCGCGAATAAGCCACGAGCAAATCACGGCCTGTCATAACGAACGGGACGACTATTGTCACCCAGCCAGCCAGGGCAAGGGCGTAGTATATCGCAAGACGAGCAAGCGAATCGGCCAACGGATCAAACAGTCCGCCTAGTTCGCTGGCTGCACCAGTTCGACGCGCGACAACCCCATCCAGCAGGTCAGTCATTTCCTCGCTGATCCCAATTGCCAACAGAACAATCAGCGTCGTGGTAGTAACGCGCCCCGCACGCACAGCAAAACCCACGCCCGCGCAAAACG
This sequence comes from Verrucomicrobiota bacterium, assembly GCA_012517065.1. Lineage (GTDB taxonomy): Bacteria > Verrucomicrobiota > Verrucomicrobiia > Limisphaerales > J093 > JAAYVR01. Next base: position 23,376 of record JAAYVR010000211.1, read on the forward strand.
CAGCGGCCAACCAGATTCGGCTAAACGTCAACCAATGATGCATTTTCAGAACAGAAACACCAGCATCAGACGACCGCGGAAGGAGCGCAATGGCAAAAAAAGCCGCCGCAATCACGCGGCGGCTGGCTCAAATCCGGCCAAAGTCTGATCAGAAACCAAATCAGGATTTTCGGACTCGGCTCAGTGCAAGAAGCCCAATCGCACCCGCGCCTACCAGAGCCAACGTGGAGGGTTCGGGTATTGGTGCGACAACAACACCGTACATGTTGCGGCCAGCATTGTCTGCCTGGTAAAGCGAGAATGTGCCAGCATCGAAATTCTTGTAGTACACTGAAAACCATTGGTTAATGTCACCATTAGCGCCTTCGTCGATTGGCACTTCATCAGGAACTGCAGGGTCTTTGGTACGGTTAAAGCCGTTTGCAGTAGGCGTCCATGCGCCGTCGAGAATCCATTGCATGCTGGTCGGGCCGAAAGTCGGCGGGGTTGCGCCGTCGCCATCCGACAAGCGGTTGTCTATCAACATATAAACAGTCACAGGTGAGTTCACCGTGACATCGAGACGGTAGTCAGCGTTGTCCCGGTTGTCATTGCCAGACATGATGTACTCGAACCCGACTAGATAACCGGGGATGGGAAGATTGTTCAGCGCGTCATCCAGATAACGGTGATTTCGGTCCACGTAAGCTGGCGCACCACTGCCAAAAGTTCCCGCAGTGTAAAGGTCTCCAACAGCGAGACCGGGGACGGGTTCGTTCGCAATGGTCACGCTCCATGTTTGCCCCGTCCACTTGGCGAGAATGGTATCCGTCGGTTCGTTATCGCCGCCGGTTTCAACGACGTCAGTGATCACACCAGCATTGAGCGACAATGCTATCGAGGTCCCTAAAACGGCGGTTGCGATTCTTCGCGACAAGGTGGTGAGTTGGTTGGTTGGTTTCATGTCATTACGGTTGTTTGTTTTGATTCAAGCCAAATACCGTTTGCCAAATAATTCCGACAACGGGACCCACTCTGATCAAAACGCGACAAGCGTGCAAGCATTTTTTTCACTATGCTCTGACATCATCCAGCCCGGAGATTTTACCGGCCATCCCCCCTCGGATTCCTCCGTTCCCTCGGCCCGGTGAGATTTTCGGGCCAGCAGCCAACAATTTGAGGGTTTGCGACGGTCGCTGAAATGTTCCAGAATAGCGGTCCAAATACGAAAGTCGCTTTGCCATGAGATTATGGTTTCTCCAAGAATCTGCGCTGTCATTACAAGTAATGCGATTGTTCAACATTGCCTTCAAACTGCTCAGTCGCAGACCGGAACCCTCTCCTCCCCTTGAGCGACGAAGTCCTGCTGTTCACGGCAGCCCGACGGAGCGGTGCTCCTGCAGCCGACGCACTCGTAGTATCGAGCGAATCGGTCGGCTCCTGCACAGCGCTGGTCAGACACGCCAACTCGGACCCAGCCGGCACACCCGGTTGTTACTCCTGCTGTTTTCTGTTTCCGTGGTGGTTTTTGGATCGGCCGCCACTGCCCGGGAAATACGAATCTTGAATGTTTCTTATGACCCGACGCGCGAGTTCTATCGCGAGTTCAACGCGGCGTTCAGTGAACATTGGAAGGAAAAAACCGGCGACACCGTCGTTGTCCTCCAGTCGCACGGCGGGTCTGGCAAACAAGCCCGCGCCGTAATAGACGGCTTGCCGGCCGATGTTGTCACACTCGCTCTCGCTTACGATATAGATGCAATCGCTATTCAGGGAAAACGACTCGCTACAAACTGGCAGTCCAGACTCCCCCACAGGAGCGCGCCTTACACATCAACGATTGTGTTCATGGTCCGAAAAGGTAACCCAAAGAACATCCGTGACTGGGACGATCTTATCAAAGATGGCGTTCGCGTTCTCACGCCCAACCCGAAAACCTCCGGGGGCGCACGCTGGAACTACCTCGCAGCTTACGGACAGGCGCTCCTCAGACATAATGGCAGTCATGCCGCCGCCGTCGAGTTCGTGACAAAACTCTTCCAGCGCGTCCCAATTCTTGATACAGGCGCGCGCGGCGCCACTTCCACCTTCGTGAACCGCGGTGTCGCGGACGTTCTAATAACATGGGAAAACGAAGCGTTCCTCGCTCTCAAAGAGCACCCCGCTGAAGGGCTTCAGATAATCGTCCCATCCGCCAGTATCCTCGCCGAACCGCCCGTCGCGGTCGTGGACCGCGTCGTCCAACGCCGCGGTACCGAATTGGTCGCTACTTCTTACCTGCAATTCCTTTATTCCGAGACCGGACAATCAATCGCCGCACGCCATTTCTTCCGCCCGCGAATGGAATCCGTAGCACGCACTTTTGCCGACAGGTTCCCGGCCATCAGACTTTTTACCGTCGAAGACGTCTTCGGCGGGTGGCAGGCCGCCCATAAAGCCCATTTCAGCGATGGTGCGACATTCGACCAAGTCTGCGGCACGTCACGGAAATAATTTTGTTGTTGACAAACAGCGAAACTTGTAAATACTTTGTACTGACATTGCATGGGCGATTGATATACATGACCCGCGATTATGGAGTTTGATTGGTCAAATCCGCCCTTTGAATTGCACAGCTCTTTGACTCAACGCGACATCGAAGAGTCGTTCGAAGACCCTTTCGCAGTCCGATTAATGCCAGATTCAAGCCGGTTTTCGGTCCAAGCACGATTCTTTAACTTGGGCAGATCAGCTTCCGGAATGGGCATAATCAGCCTCTACCGTACCAACGGCAAGCTTATCAGGGTCATATTCGCCCGACCTTTCGTCCCGGAAGAACAGTTCTTTTATCAGCGCAAGGTAAACCAAATGTTGGCCCAGTAATTGCATGCAGTAAGCAAGCAAAACGACCCGGTTCCTGTGCGACCACAGCGGCCGGGCAGAAGTTATGACCTTGGTATCTCGATGGGAAGACGTGCCGCTGTTCGACGACGAAACAGCCGAGGCAGCCTTTTGGTCTGATGCCCGCTTGGACCTACGCCTCATGGAAGCTTCGGTCGCCGCCAGCTCCGATTCAACAGAATCCGTCACCATCACGCTGCGGATAGACCCGCGCATGCTGGCCAAGATCAAACGGTTGGCACGAATGCGTTACCTGAACTACCAAAGCATGATCAAACAGTGGCTAAGCGAAAGGCTTGAACAGGAAATGCGTGATCGATCACAGATCTGACCACCGCCCGGTCATTGCACAACACGCATGATATGAAATACTTAAACGGACAATCAGAAAACTATAAGACAACGGCGGCATCGCAATCCCAGCCTCTTGCTGGATTCACCCTTATCGAAGTCCTTACCGTAATCTCGATAATCGCCCTCCTCGCTGCCATAGGCGCCGGCATGAGCGGCATCGCAAGCTGGAAAGCCAAAGAAGCCAACCTCACTGCCGAACGCGACAAATTGGTCACGGCCATCGAAACTTACCGAGCCGACTTTAACCAGTATCCACCAGACAACGCAAAGAAAGATGCTTCATACACCCCGGCGATAAACCCTTTGTACTATGAATTGATCGGCACTTTGTCGTCCAACAAAGGAGCAGTGTACCACACTTCAGATAGGGAGGAAACTGTCACAACCGACGAAATCAAAGCGGCCTTTGGAATCGGCGGATTCCTGAACGCAGCCGAACCGCCGGCCGTTCCGAAAAACTACCTGCCAAATCTCAAGGCAAAACAACGCAGAGAAATCACCCTCCCAAATGCAAAAGACATCGAGCTATTGGCCGCTCCGGTGGATTGGCCGGTCAAGTATGCCAAAGAAGCTCCCTTGGCCGGAAAACTGGCCTCAACCGCGCCCCAAACACAACTCCAGATCAACCCATGGCATTACGTCTCCTCGAACCCAACCAATAACGTGAACGGATTCGATCTCTGGGTCCAAGTCGTTTACCGCGGCCAAAGAAAACTGATTGCCAACTGGAAGGAGTAAGGCTTTGCTTATGCAAAAGTCTCGTCACGCTCGTTCGCTACCGCTACGCCGATGGGTTTCGTCGCGCCGAAAGGTCCCGATCCGCGTCCGGGCCAGCTCGCGCTTGCCGCGAGCGGGTTGCCAGACTGAATTTGTCATGGAAAGATTGCTTGTTTCGACAGATACAGACCAAAATTCCACCCACCCGACTGCCACTATGAAAAAAATGCTCGTGATCAATCGTCGCTTGCCGCGCGGCTTCACATTGATCGAATTGTTGACTGTAATCGCCATCATAGGCGTTCTGGCGTCACTTACTTTGCCTGCAATCAGCAAAGCAAAGGAAAAGGCCCAAATCGCAATCGCAAAAAAAGATATTCAAGTCCTTGTCGGGGCAATCAACTCATACAACGCAACCTACAACCGCATGCCAGCTTCAAAACAAGCCCAGGCGGCTATCGATGACAATTGCCCTGACTTTACCTTTGGCACGGTTTTGCGCACGGGCGCAACCACGCCGCTTCTCGATCGCCGTGGGAACCCACTTCCGTTGATCCAAAACCTCGGCATCAACAGAAACGAGAACAACGGCGAGCTCGTCGCAATCCTGCGCGATCTCGAACGGTTTCGAGACGGCAACCCAACCGTGAATCCCAACCACTCACTGAACCCAAACAAACAGGATTTCCTCGACTTCAAAGAGGTTGATTACCAGCGGCCCCCTGGAGCTGGCCCGGCCCTCTATAAGCCCGGCGGTATCGGACCGGACGGCGTTCTTCGGGATCCATGGGGCAACCCTTACATTGTTACCTTGGACCTGAACTACGACAACCACACCCGAGACGCATACTATAGAATGGAGGCTGTCTCACTAATGAGTGGCGACATGGGTTTCAATGGCCTGCGACGCGCCAGCCCGGTAGGCCCGGGCGACAAAACGCCAAACCGATTCGAGGCCAACTCGACCGTCATGGTGTGGTCATTCGGACCCGACGGAATGATTGGAAAACGCGACGGTGCAGGTTACAATGTCATGGCCAGAGCCAACGAGGGCTTCAACAAAGACAACGTCCTTAGCTGGAAGTAAAGTAGCACATTAGGAGATGCTCATGGCACCTCGACACAAAATCCGACCGCGCGCGCCTTGCCCGGCCTCGAAAGCGTTCACGTTGCTCGAGTTATTGGTTGTGGTTGGCGTCATCGCACTTCTCGCGGCCACCAGTGTGCCCGCGATCCGGAGCATCTCCAGAACCAACATCGTCGCTTCTGGCAACCGCCAAATGCTCGATGATCTCGCCTATGCACGGCAGCTTGCAATAAGCGGACGTAGAACGGTGTATGTTGTATTCGTGCCCCCCACAATGCGATTTCATTTCGATACCGTTCGCAAAGAAGTTAGAAATGCCGCCCAACAACGGCAGATTCTTCGCCAAATGACAAACCTTGTCACCGGCCAGTACACAGCTTATGCACTCTTTTCCCGCAGAACTGTGGGTGACCAGCCAGGCCGCCAAAACCCGCGCTACCTCACCCCGTGGAAATATCTGCCCGACGGCATATTCGTCGCAACCAACAAGTTCATCGACCTCGGAGATGAATGGGTCAAAGAAGTGGATAAGCGTTACTCGAAACAGTACACCAACCGGCCTTTGCCCTACGCTTACTTCCCTTTCCCCACCGCTACCAGCCCAGAACTCCGAATGCCTTACATCGCTTTTGACCCGGCAGGCAGAGTCTTCTACGAAGAACGCAAATACCCGGCGGGTAAGGATCAGCAGGACGCGTGGATTACTCTCTCGCGCGGAAGCATATTCTATCCCAAGAACGCCCAGACAAGATGGGCATTCGACCTGTCATCGCCCCCAGATGTCGTCGAAACGCCCAAAGGCAACCGCACCGATATCCGCGTCAATTGGCTCACCGGCCGAGCTCAAGCCGAGGAGGCGAAGCTGAAATGAAAACAGCCAAAGTCCATCAAAAGCGCCCATCAGCCCAACCGCCACGTGAGCGCTGGACTTCCACTCCCCAACATGCTGACAAGAGCCTTTGCACCAGACCCAGCGGACTCCAGGTGTCGGCAATGGCCCTGCCCAACTCCGCCTTTACCATGGTCGAAATCGCCATCTGCATCGCTATTATTGCGTTCGCTTTGGTGGCAATAATTGGAGTTCTGCCAACCGGTCTCCAGGTCCAGAAACAAAACCGCGAGGATACTATTATCCAGCAGGAAGGCGCGTTCTGGATCGAAGCCATCCGGAGCGGCGCGCAGGGCCTCGATTACCTGACCAACCTGGTCGATGTCATACACACGGAAACGTTTTCTCAGGTCCTAGGACAACCCGGCGGCACACTGACCATGGCCGACGCGACCTATGGCCAAGGTTTCAGAAACGGACGCGATATCGTGGGACTCTTAAGCCTGCCGAAGTTATTGTTCTACACAAACGAACGCGGCCAGTCGATGCTGTTCAAGTCCCGCTCGACTTTCGCCTTTGTCCGTGCAATTGCCGGCTCGGCTATCGAAAAAGTGCCAAAGAATGACTTCGCTTTTGCCTATCGCATTACGACGGAACTCGTGCCGTTCAGTCCACTGGCGGGCTTCAATACGAATTTCAATGTGCCAAATCTTCCGCCAGCAGAATGGGAGGCCAGATCCAACGCGTTCCTCAGAGCAACCTTGCTCCGCCAAAACGCTTACGAACTCAAGGTGACCTTCGCATGGCCGGTTTACCAATCCAGAACCGGCGTCCGCGTCGGTAACAACCGGAAAACATTCCGAACCCTTGTCGGCGGCGCTCTATGGCGAACAAATGTTAATTACTTGCAACAGCGCGAACTGTTTTTCATCCAACCTTCACAATTCACAGTCGGCCAATGAACACCCACCGCTGCCATACTTGCCCTCCTCACTGCCCAAGCCGCGCTTTCTCGCTGATGGAGCTGTTGCTGGCGGTGTCCATTTCCGTCGTCATAATAGGAGCGCTTTATACGGTTTTCCACCACACCCAGCGTGCTCTGCTGTCCAGCGTTACCCAGGTGGATGTCCTCGAGTCAGGACGGCAGGCAATGGATATTATCGCGCGCGACCTCTCGCAAATATCCGCTTCCGACATCGCGGGTGCCACCAACCTTCTTTGTTTCCAAAGCCCGGCGTATAAACCGCTCCAGCAGGCTCTGGTCGGCGGCGCAGTCCGTACCAATATCCTCCACGAATTGTATTTTCTGTCCCGATTCAACAGGGATTGGACCCAAATAGGGTATCGCGTTTTGTTCGCCAGCAACGGCGTCGGAACTTTGGCCAGACTCTCCTATGCCACGAATTTCTATAATCGAAGACCGGATTCAAACATGCTGGCTCAAGTGGCGCGCATAGTCATCAACCAGGAGCCAACCAACTATCTCACGCTCGCCGAGGGTGTGATTCATTTCCATGTCCAAGCCTATGATGACATGGGCCTGCTCATGTCCTGGGACACAACCAATCGGTTCACAAACAAATGGATGTATCCACGATTGTTGCTGGGAACCAACGTGTTCCTCTGGAAAGACCGCGAGCCGACCGAAACACGGTTTGCTTTCCTTAGCAACGCACTGCCCGCCTACCTCGAACTTGAAGTCGGCATCCTCGAACCTCGAGCCCGTGACCAGTTCCAGGCTTTCGCTGCAGGGTCTGTCATGGCCGAACGCTTCATTTCAAACCGGGCCGGACAGGTTCACTTGTTCAGACAGCGAATTCCGCTGCGTGAATCTTCGCCTTTCTATACCAAACTTCCATGAAGCATCAGTCCCAAAAAGGTGTCGCCCTTGTCATCACGCTTGTGATGCTGGCAGTGGTCACTTTGATGGCCATAACCTTCCTCGCCGTCAGCCGTCGCGAACGCGCTGCCGTAACAATCGCCGATGACCAAACAGTGTCACGCTTGATGGCTGATGCCGCACTCGAGCGCGTCAAGGCTGAAATTGTTACCCGAATGATGGCCTCCGGCAGCCTCTTGACATACGACTTCGCAGTCTCCACCAACTTCGTAAACACAAACGGGTTCAACCCAAGTCTCCCAACAGACACACCCAATATCACAAACGTCAACTACAACTACCTCAATACCGGTGCGCCGCTCAAAGACGAAACCCACCGGCTCCGCAACATCGCAAACCTACAAATCGATCCGCGCCCGCCCGTCTATGTTCTCGAGGGCACCAATCTGGAGTTCAGATTCTACCTCGACCTGAACCGAAACGCGCGCTTCGAATCAAACGGCGTTTGCCCAATATTGGGTGATGACGGACGGCCCGTTTCACCATTCCAATCCGCCAACCTAACAGGCGACCCGGAATGGATCGGTGTCCTCGCTCAACCCGATGCCCCCCACTCAGCAACAAACCGTTTCGTCGGCCGTTATGCCTACATGGTTCTGCCCACTGGCAAAAGCCTGGACATAAACTTCATCCACAACAACACAAAGGCTGGCCCCTCAGATCGGCAAATGCGTTCCATCGGTTACCTGCGGAACCAGGGCGTCGGCCCATGGGAACTCAACCTCGCCGCTTTCCTCCATGACCTAAACACAAATGTCTCCCGTGAATATGATTACCGCGGTTTCCGCACATTCGCCCGCAACACCGACTCTTTCGCCGATGCACTCGCCTTCCTCCGGTACCGATATGACGGTGACTACCGCAACCTTGCTCCGGCCAGAAACTGGTTTTACAACACAAACGGCTTCTCTGTCGCAAATTCACTTCGCTTCGATCTTGTTGACAGTTACACCGACGGACCGGTTTACAACGGCGTTTTGCCGCTGACATCCGACAACGACGATGTCACCACCCCGTGGGCCGGGAGCGATTCACCAAAGAGCTATTTCGAGTTCAACGATTTCTTCAACACAAACAAAGTCCCTGTCTCCTGGCTTGGCAACTTGCTGCTCGTACAAAACGGCCTTTCCACCTACAACCGATACACTTTCTATCGGCTCCTGTCACAGTTGGGAACTGACTCGCCGCCGCCAAGCCGCACCAAAATCAATTTGAATTACAACAATCTGCCCCCGTACAACTCCACAAATCTTGTGCCATGGACACCCTTGGCATTCTTCACCAACGTGGCAAACAGGCTGATAGAAGCGTCCCGTACCACCAATTTCGTGCTGTTCAGCACCGGCAGGATCGCCACAAACGCCTTCCTTGGAGAGCATCTGATCCGGCCAGGCTTGCACGTCAACCGAATACAAATCTATCCTTTCAATGAGTATTCTCCTGCCCTCCATCGCCTTCTCCAGCTAGCGGTCAATCTTTACGATGCCACCACAAACAATCCAGCTACCCCTTACCCACAATTGCCAACAGTCCTGAGACCGTTGTTCTCAGGCTCAGGCACCAACATCTACATCTCAGGATATGAAGAGGTTACCGATGCGTCTTTGCTGGATCGAATGCGGCTCTATGATCTTAACATCCCCGAAGACCGCGCCCGACTCACCAACGATCCGCTCGCCGTCGTCTATAATATTCCGTTTCTCATAGGCGCAAAGAAAGGCTTCCCGAATTTCAACGAGTTCGCCCTCCAAAATGTTGCCCAGTTGACCCGTAAACTCGAAATCCGCAAGCCGTCCCCCGGCGCACGGCCAAATCAAACCAACATCTTGTATCAACTCACGCTGTCGAATCAGTTCGGCCTCGAATGCTGGAACTCATATACCCAGGACTTTTCGCGTGCACTCAGGCTCAAAGCCGCCGGTGACCTGTTCGTAATGGTTTCAAACACACTCAGCCCCGGTTCAATCCTCCGCTACGTATCAAATCATTACGAGACAAACATGTTTCTGCCCAACTGGCCGGCGCGTGAGTTCAAGGTGCCAATCCATCGCGGCCTTGTTGTTGCCAGCAACGAGGTTTACAACCCGCTCAATAGCTCGCTCCAGTTCGCCGGCACCAACCTCAATTTCATCCCGGGCCTTGGCTTCTATGTCCCATACATCAACATCTATCTGACAAACAGGTGCTACTATGCTCTCATCGACCAGAGCGTCGTTCCGAACCGAATCGTCGATTTCGTTTGTCTGGGAAACATGGGCACTGCATTGGACCTCACAAGAGAGCTCGCAGGACGCGCGCAATCGGTCTCAGTGGCAGGTGGTTTGGCCGAGCCAGCCAATCTTTGGGGCACAAATACGGCGGGCTTGCAAAACCAGGTTGAAATCTCGCTCGGTAACATCCCCGTAAGCTCGCAGCAATGGCGCAGTTTTAGCCAGGTCAGCGCCGAGGGGCGCGACAAAGAAAAGAGCATCGACAGATTACGCCTGTTTTGCGGCCTTACGCCACTTGTGTACCAATCCGGTCGCGCTCTTGCCGAACTTAGCGCCGAGGTTGGCAACAAGCTCGCAATACAAGCCGGCTTCTCACCCACGCGCAAGATCTACCAAGACCTCTCATGGCAAGCCAACGATCCACTTGTCCACTACACACTTGGAGACTTGCTTGATCCGTTCAATCGGCCCGGCGATCCAAACCGCACAAATGCCATAAGATTCGCTATTCCGCCCGAAATCGCCCTCACAAACTCGAACCTCGGCATCCTCAACGAAAGATACAGGCCATGGGGCGGCAACCCGAATCAATCCGTCGATCGTATAGCACGTGATTTGAGATTCAAAGACCCGCTCATCACTCAGTCGGATGATTGGCAATTCCCAACCAACAAATTCCCGAATATCGGATGGATCGGCCGTGTCCACAGAGGCACGCCATGGCAAACTGTCTATCTCAAGGCTGACATAGCCCCCACAAACGACTGGTTCCGGTGGGCGGGAAGTTATGGCACGCATCCAACCAACGACTGGAACATCGTCGAATGTTTCACAACCGCTTTGAACGACAATGCCGCGCGCGGACTTCTGGGTGTAAACCAGGCCAACCTCGCCGCCTGGTCAGCAGTCCTGAACGGCCTCATGATCGCCATTCCAACCAATGACGTTGGCGGCGTGCAATCAATCCTCATCGGCCCCCACCCACCACCGCCAATCGCAACAAACCTTGTCCCGGATATCGTCGCCGGCATCAACCGAACCCGCACGATGGAAATCGCTCTTGACCCGGCTGGGCGTGGCGTGCCCTTGTTCCATAGGATGGGCCGGATTCTTGCCACACCCGAGCTGACGTTCGGAACAGTTACTGTCCCAAGTCCGTCGCCCGGCTTATACCACAGGTGGATTCAGTACATGCCGCGCGACGAAGTGCTCGAGTGCATCCCGCAGCATATCCTCTCGCTTATTAAAGAAGATGAGCCTCGGTTCGTTGTATATGCTTTCGGTCAGGCGCTTCGTGAAGCGCCCAATTCTCTTTACCTCGGTTCCGGCACTTTCAACCGGCTGTGTACCAATTACCAGGTCACTGCCGAGTTCGTCAGCAAATCCGTCATACGCATAGAAGGAACACCACTCTCACCACGCGCAGTGGTCGAAAGTTACAACGAACTTGTTCCGGAATGACAACCACAAACTCCAGATTTTCCATCGCTCGCGGCCTATGAAAGCCCGTACCTGGTCAATAATCAGCGTTGTTTGTTTCTGCGCCGCAATCGGCTTCTGGATGCTGGGCAATCGCACTCAGCAACGCCAGATGCAGACCATGGCAACAAACTCAGCCCACGCCGGTCAACAGCTCGGTAGTGCTGACAGCCCCGTCCGACTTCTAAGCGCGCCCAATCTCACCAACGGCAGCCAGACAAGGAATGGTTCTGCCCCCGCAGACCCGGCTAACCCGCCAGTATCGACAAATCATTCAGTCCAGCAAGACCCGCTGTTCCCATTCCGCCTCCGAAACACAGGTCGCAACGTGGAAGCCCTGTCGCGCAGCGACACCGCCATTCTCCTGCGCAACGCAATTATAGACACCAGCCTCGATCCTTCGCTGCCCATCCCTTCGCACCTCCGAGCAGGAGATGATCCTGGCGCTTATCTGGTGCAGAGCCGAAAGCCAGCGGACGCCGGTTTTCTCAACTCCCTGTCAGAAATGGGCGCTGCTCTGGTTTCGTACATCCCCAACAACACATGGCTCGTTCGCGCATCCCGTGAGGCCGCTGGGCGAATTCGATCGTCGCCCCTTGTCCGAGCCGTCTTGCCGTACGAGCCTTACTACAAGATTGACCCGCAGTTGCTGCCGTTGGCCGTTGACCAACAACCTCTTCCCGAAGGCGCAAGGCTCGTTGTTACGGCTTTTCCGGATGCAGGTCCGCAACTGAACCGGGCGCTCATCGCTCAGAACGCGAACGTCATTGGCGAGAATCGGACGCCATTTGGACCGCAGTTCATCGCTGAGGTTTCACCGGACGCCCTCCCTGCACTCGCCGGACGTCCGGAAGTCCAATTGATCGAACCGTGGAGTCCCCGTGTTCTCCTTAACGACCTGACACGGGTGCGAATCGGTGTTTCGGACGGCACTCTTTCCACCAACACCAATTACTTCAACCTCACCGGCGACAAGATTTGGGTCAATATGAACGACAGCGCCGTCGATTCAAGCCATCCTGACCTCGAAGGCCGTGTGTTCGGCGAAACAAACGTTATCTCCGGCGACCCAAGCGGCCACGGCACACATGTGGCCGGCACAATCGCCAGCTCTGGCCTCAAAAGCCCGAACGGAACCAACGCCCCAGGGTCCGTTGAAGGCGCAAGTTTTCGAGGCATGGCCCCATCCGCAAAGCTTCTTGTCCTGCCAGTTGATCTCATCTTCGGCCCGCTAGTCTCGGATTCATACCTCCAGGAAACCGCGGCCCTGACCAACTACGTCGTGCTCCAGCGCACCAATGTCATGGTCTCAAACAACAGTTGGGGTTACGGTAATCGTTTTGACTATGACTCAGCAGCCGCCACCTATGACGCCGCAACAAGGGACGCGGTCCCCACCATGACAGACCTAACCAATAGCCAGGCAATGCTTTTCGTGTTCGCCGCAGGCAATTATGGCAAAGGCAACGACATCGGCACAGGCGGCGAGCCGGGCACGATCAATTCCCCAGCAACCGCCAAGAACGTCATAACTGTCGGCGCCATAGACAGCCCCAGATTCATCTACTACACCAACATCACCGAAGAACTCGTAACCAACATCATCGATGACGAGTTCGTTGTCACCAATATGTTGGTCACTAACATGGTTTATCTTGGCGAAACCGATAGCGACGACGAAGTCGCGCCTTTCTCAAGCCGCGGCAACGTTGGCATTGGCCTCGAAAGCACCGCTGGCAGGTTCAAGCCCGATCTTGTGGCTCCCGGTGCAATGCTCGTCTCAACCCGCCCCATCAAACCCGAGTCGGTCTGGGAGGATTGGGACCCAACCATAAACATAACAAATCAGCAGGTTAATAATTATCCGGCTCAGACTGTTCCGCACCACCAAACGAATCAGTACTCGATTTATGTCCCTGCCAATGCAACACGCCTAACAATCGAAGTCCTTACCAATCTAAGTTCGCCTAGCCCGTTCCCAACTCTGCCCATCTATGTCAATCAAGGCGATTTCGCCTACAACGTGGAACCGTTCCGCACAAACCGAGTTGTCATTCCCAATGAACGGTTCACCAACCTTGTCGAAGGCATTTGGTTCTATGGCATCGGCAATGAAACCGCAAACAGCGTCGATTTTGACCTCCGCACAATCCTCGAGTTCAGGGTCGATACCGGTTCTTATTCGAATGTGCTCAAACAGCTCTCCGATGACCTTGGGCCATACTACCGCGTCAAATCAGGCACAAGCGGCGCAGCGGCAGCCGTGTCCGGTCTGCTTGCTCTCGTGCAGGAGTTCTTCGAACAGCAGCTCAAAACCAATTACAGCCCAGCTTTGCTCAAGGCAATCCTCATCAACGGCGCTCGGTCGCTCGGTCCGCTATACAACTTCCAGGTCCGCAACAACATCAACTACCAAGGATGGGGCATCGTAAACCTCACCAATTCACTGCCGCAGACGTTGACCAATGCACTCGACAAACCCGAATCATGGCCTGTGGCATGGATCGACCAGAACCCAACAAACGCCCTCGCCACCGGCCAGACAAACCAGTATTCACTCTCCATCGAACCCGGCGCCACAAACGGCAACCTCCGCATAACACTCGTCTGGACCGATCCCCCGGGTAACCCGGCAGCTTCATACAAACTGGTCAACGACCTCGACCTGATCGTATCCAACAACGTCTCCGGCACGGTGTACCTCGGCAATGACATCCCGGCCTCAAGCGATTTCAATCAGCCCAATTCAATCGATAACCTCGCAGCTTACGACAATGTCAACAACGTCGAGAACGTCTTTATCCGAGCGCCTGTTGACACAAACTATACAATCCTTGTCTCCGCGCGCAGAGTCAACGTCAACGCTGTTAACACACATACAAACGGAATCGTCCAGGACTATGCCCTCGTGGTTTCAACAGAAACCACAAATGCGATCACCCTAAAGCCGAAAACGGGGGATTCACCCCGCCCACTGGCAGCCGCAGAGTTGACCGTCGTAACAAACGGCATCCCGCTTCTCTACCAACGCGCCGGCGCAAATTCGCCCCTTCAACTCTACCCTGTCGGAGTCACAAACCAATGGCATTTCTACGTTTTCACCAACGCCTATGTCGAAGGCATGGAAGGCGAAACCAATTTCGGCCCGTACGTCGCATTCGTCACCTTCATGCCGCCTGAACTGTCAACCCCAAGAAATGAGGACGCCGACATCGATATGTATGTCGCCCGCAGTCAAGACCCGCGCGGGGACTTGTACCAGGCCGATCAGCTGCTCGTGCTCGAAACAAACGCTGTCCGATACGCCTACAAGTCACTTTCAGCCGGTGGTTCCGAAACAGTGGTCTTCACAAACGCCGCCGACGGCGAGGTGTTCTACATCGGAGTAAAAGCCGAAGACCAAAGCGCCGCCGAATACGGTTTCTTCGGCATCTCGAGCCCGGAACCGTTCAGTTCAATCGATGAAAACGGTAACCAGATCACACGCGGTTTGCGCCTGCCTCAGGCCATCCCAGATGGCTCGCCGGTAACCCCGGGCGGTACCAACATCTTCGCCATCGCAATCTACCCCATGGACCTGATCCAGGTCGTCGTCAGCAATAGCCTCTACCACGAAGCCCTCGGCGACCTGGTCGGAAACCTTAGCCACTTGAACCGATTCGCCGTCCTTAACAATCACAAGAGCAGCGATGCCGCTCCAGACGGGTTCTATTCCGCGCTCTACGACGACACGGGTTCCGGTGCCTTCCCGAATGCCCAAACCACCGACGGGCCGGGCACACTCGACAACTTCGTCGGTTTGGAAGGCTCAGGCGCATGGATTCTCACCGTCGTCGATAACGCACTCGGCCAAACAGGGTATGTCCAGAATCTTGAGATGAGGCTCACCCCAAACCTCGATCTTCTGGCAGGTGCATTCGTAACGCTCGCACCTGAGCAGTGGCGTTACGCTTACATCGATGTTCCCCCTGACGCCAGCCGAATGATCGTTTCCGTCACACGATTAAGCGCCGGACCGCTTGAGTTGTACCTGCGAAGGGGTGTGCGCCCGACGAGAACCGATTACGACAACATGGCAACGCTGTTCCCGCCAGGAGGCGAGCTGAGCCAGAGCATATACGATGACCCGCCTCTCACGGCCGGCCGCTACTTCATCGGCGCTTACAACCCAAATGCATCCAGTATATCGTTCTACATTTACGTCAGATTCGAACGCGAATTGCCCGATGTCTTTCGCCGAACCTTCGTGTCAACGAATATGGTTGCTGTCGGCGACCTCGCTCTGAACGTTGGCACCAACGACGTCACAAGTGCCATGGTTATCAGCGATATCAAGGTCGGCCTCCGCATAAATCACCCGCGCGCTTCAGACCTCGACATTCGCTTGGTCAGCCCCCGCGGCCAGTCAGTCTTGTTGTCCGAAAGCCGCGGCGGAACCAATTGGACCGCTTTCGGCGCTGAAACTGTGCTTACCAATTTCCATCACGTGGCTTTGACCTACCTGAATGCAAGCAGAACCGCTACACTCTACATCGACGGTGAACCTATCCGCTCGAAACAGATTCCCGAGTTTGGCGACCGCCTTGTGACCTGGGGCGATCTGTATTTCGGCGCGAGGCCTGACTTCCCAACCATGACCAACCAGTACCGCGGCATGCTGGATGAAACTGACCTCTACCGCCGCGCCCTTTCTGCGTCCGAAATACGCGCAATCTACAAGTTCGGCGGCGCAGGCAAGCCAATCGACGGGCTCGCCGCCCGCTGGCTTTTCGACGACGACACCGGTATCGATTGGCTCACAAATCATACAGCCATCTTCACCAACCTCGTCGTTGACTACCCAGGCATGTTCGATCGCTCCCTCCATTTCCCTGCCGAAGGCACAGGTTACGCATTCGTGGCCCGCCACCCAAACCTCGACCTCGGCGCAGCCGAAGGACTCACAATCGACGCATGGATCAGCCCTTCCGACCTGTCCACAAACCGAACAATCGCAGTCTGGGCAGACGGCACAAACAGCATCGGCGTCGAGTTCTTCATTCGGCCGGGGTCCGACACCAACAAACCACAAGGCGAACTCGCCGCCCGCTTAATCGATTCTTCCGGCGTAACTAACATCATCGCGGCCGGCCCCGAAAGTCAGGGTCTCATCCGGACCAACAGCCTCATCACCAATATCGTATTCGCCACCTTTACCAGCGATACCAATCTGGCCCACACGCCGATCAAATTCACAGGCCTGACCAACGAGCAGACAGAGATAATCCCCGGTTTCGCAGGTCCTGCCACAGGCGCTTCCGTCCATTACACAAACCAGTACATAAGCGGATTCGAATTCCCGGTCGCCAACCCAACCGCAACATTCTGCGCACAACCGGCAGGAACGAACCTCCCCACAGTTGTCATGGACGACCCCTATCCATGGCAACGCACAAACGGCTGGGTTGTCACAAACGGCTGCGTCACCGTAATCAATTCCCCGCTCTTGGCGCATACGGGCACGAATCTGCTGGCCCTGCGAAACGGCCATATCAGACGTTGGCTGCCAACACGCCCGGGCACCGAGTACAAGCTCCAGTTCACTCACCGCTTGCAACCTCTCGCGCCAGATATTGTCGCATGGTGGCCAGGCCAGACCTCCGAAGTGGACGTCATAGGCGGTCACAACGCCCAAGTCCTGGGCACGGTAGCTTACACAAACGCCATGGTTGACCAGGGATTCCTTTTCGCAACAAACCAAGTCAGCCTGAGTGTCCCGGACGACCGCGAGCTCGTCGCCACCAATGAGTTCACGATTGAACTCTGGTTCAACCTCACGAATGCTATCGCCGTCTCCAATCCCCCACCGGTAGGCGGGCCGATGCTCCTCAAAGCAATCACCGGTTCCAACCCCGCCGTCAATTACGGGCTTTCAGCTTATCAGACCGGACTCGAATGGTGGTACAATGATCCCACTGTCGCAGGGGACATCGACTCCGACCACCCGACACTCGAGTTGGTGCGGTCAAAACGTGCGCCTACACCGGGCGCTTTCCACCATGCCGCCGCAACTATTCGGCAAATCAGCACCAACAGAGTCGAACTCAAGCTTTACATGGATGGGCAGTTGGAACGACACGTCACGCTGCCGGGCACGCTCACCAACACCTTCCTCCCAACAAACTCAATCGATTCGCCTCTCCTCATTGGGACCAACTCCGTCACCGGCGAGTTCTTCACGGGTATCATGGACGAAGTCTCCATCTATCAACGCGCCTTATCTGAAACTGAAATTGCAGAAATCTACGCCCTGCACAACGTCGGTAAGTGCCCGCCCCCCGCGCAACCCCGCACGCGCCTCACCTTGGGCAGCTCCATCTCCGCCGTCTTTAGCACTTACTCACCCCAGTGGCAGACCAACTCCGTTACGTTCGTTGCCGAATCTGACGAAACCGAGTTCGGCTTGGAAGCGCTCGGCCCAGGCGTGCTTCTCGATTCCTTTGAACTGATCGAGATGGCACCACGCTATTTCTTGCCCGAAGAAGAACTGACGCCTTTCATAGGCCAGGTGGCAGCGGGCGAGTGGCACCTGCAGGTTGTTGATAGACGGCTCGGCGTCACAAATGACATCGATCCTCAGCTCGTCTCATGGCAGCTCGATCTCACGTTCGCCCCGCCCACCTACCCAATAGTCCGCATCACAAACGGTGTCCCATACACAAATACCATCATCGGCGGCGCCACAAGGTACTTCCTCGTGGAGGTGCCTTCAACAGCACAGCGCGCAACCAACACTCTCATTGCCACTACTAACCTTAGCCTATGGTACAACCCCAACAGCCTTCCTGCGGGCATGTCTAAGTACGGCGACGTCCAGTTCCTCACAAATGAGCTCGCCGGCATCGCAGTCCTGGCTACCAACGGATGGTGGATGGCTCTGCCAGATGGAACTCCTGTGATGCCTGCTGATCCCATAGCTTCTCTCCCGGTCGGGCAACTGTACTACCTTGCTGTCAAAAACGAACAGGCAGGCCCAGTAGATTTCAGCATTCAGGTCGATTTCTACCCAGACGCCAGCCGCGACATTTGCCCTGACATAACCACGCTGCCGTCTGGTGAATTCATCATAGCCAACATCCCGGCAACCAACGCCTTGCAGTACTATTGCTATCACGTCACCGACACAGCCAAATGCGTCACTTTCCAGGTCTTGCCTCTTGATGGCAACGTTGACATTTACATCCGGAACGCACGCTCGACACCGCCTCTCTGGCCAGCTCCAGATTGGTACGAGTACGCCAGCGAAAACCCGGGATTGTTCAGCGAACAAATCGTCGTCAACCACCGGTCACGGGTCCCGTTGTTCCCCGGCAACTGGTACATCGGCATACTCAACCGCGAAACCAACGAAGTCCAATACGCGCTATTCGTCGATGAAACCGTCGCCTACGGTGAGATTCCTCTCCAGCTTGGAACGCCTGTCACGGCCACTGCTGAACCGGCCAACGACACCTGCACTTATTATGCGTTGAACGTCAACGCCGCTGTGCCAGCCCTGCAGTTCCAGTTGTACAACCTGACTGGCAACGCGCGCCTGCTGATCAGCCGAAACAGCCGGCCAGGCCCTTCAGACGCTCTCTACTCCCAGGACGCTTCTAAAGGCATACCCGCTAACCTCGTCGTTTGCCCAGACAGTTCCATGCCTGACCTCCGCGGAATATGGTACATCGCAGTGCTATCACGTGACCCTGTTCCAGTTACCTGCAGCCTTTCTGTTTCGGTGCCACAACCGCGGTTAACCACGCTGCTCAGCGGCATCGCCCTCACTAACACCGCACCTCGCCTCGGCTCCGGCGGCGATTGCGTTCCTGAAGTGTACAAGTTTACTGTCGTACCCAACGCAACTCGCGCCGAGTTCTTCCTCACCCCAATCGATGGCAATGTCGATCTGTTCGTGCGGAAGGGCGATTCGCCCACATCGGTTCTGTTCGACTACATGAGCACTGAGCCGGGTATCCTGCCGGAAAGTATCAGGGTCACAACAAACAGCGTGCCTGTGCCACTCAGCAGCGGTGATTGGTACGTCTATGTCTATAACGCTGACAACCGAGCGGTGTCGTACATGCTCCAAGCCATCCAATACATAGGCGATACACCGGTCGGCGTGTCGTTCAAGCCGGTCATCTCAGTCACAGGCAGCATCATCACCCTGCAATGGTTCGCGTCGCCCGGCCTGGTTTTCCGTGTCCAGTATGCAACCCAGATTGCGCCGTCGGGCGATTTTATCTGGATCGACATACCCGGGACGGTCACATCCGCAACAACCCTTTACACATTCATAGACGATGGATCACTCACCGGCGGCCCCGCACCGCAGAAGTTCTATCGCGTCACCCTCGAAGGCGGCACCCCGGTTGACACATCCATTACCGTCAACATTTCGCTGGCAGGCGACACGATTGTTCTCGACTGGGACAGTCTCCCGAACCTCAAATTCAAGGTCCAATACGCACCAGACATTCCCGGCTCCGGCGTAATCAACTGGTCCGATGTGCCCGGTACCGTCACATCAGCAACCGGGTCTTACACTTTCACCGACGACGGCTCCCAGACCGGCGGCAAAGGCAAAACGAAGTTTTATCGGGTCGTCCTGATCCCGTAGCCCGCAGCGCGGCACGGCCGCAACCAAACGCTCTGTTCGATACAACTCCGCCCTGGACGCAGGCACCCCGCGCTGTTGCGCCACGCTGGCCGGGGCAAATTTGTCGCCCTCGCCCGTCATGGGTTGGGATGAGTAAATGAGTTCCTTGAGACAAAAGGTTTGAACGACCCCACAGCCTGCAATGGTTGCGCGAACCCGGCTTCTCAAGTCGCTCTCGAGTTTCATTTAAGCCTTTAAATCACGAGACCTGCCACCTAGACTTCCGCCCGATGCGGAACCCAATCATAGTTGCACTTGACGTCCCAAATGCAGAGCGCGCAGTTGACCTCGCGAAGCGTCTCAAGCCTTTCATCGGCGCCGTCAAAATCGGCTCCGAATTGTTCACCGCCGAAGGTCCGGCAATTGTCCGAGCCCTGCGTGAAGACGGAGTCCCGGTGTTCCTGGACCTCAAGTACCACGACATCCCCAACACCGTCTCAAGGGCTGTCGAAGCCGCAGTGCGCCTTGATGTTCAAATGCTCACTGTGCATACCTCCGGCGGACTTGAAATGATGCGCGCTGCCAAACAAGCAGCAGACCGGGCAGCTTCCGAACAGCATCACTCCCCGCCAATCTTGCTCGGCGTGACTGTGCTCACCAGTCTCAATGACACCGGACTGGCCCAGGTGGGAGTCAATGCAAGCGTAGCCGATCAGGTACAACGTCTTGCAAGGCTTGCCGTGCAAGCCGGGTTGGGCGGCCTCGTTTGTTCGCCCATTGAACTCCCAATCGTACGACCGATTGCGCCACCAGAGTTCCAAATCGTCACGCCAGGCATCCGGCCGCCAGGAGCGCCTCCGGACGACCAAATGCGAACCCGCACACCTGCTGAAGCAATCGCCGCAGGAGCAACATGGCTCGTCATCGGACGGCCAATCGTTTCCGCTCCCGACCCTTGTGCTGCGGCTCGCATTATTCTTGAATCTTTGGGCTGTTGATGTCTGGTATTTGATCTTTTGTTTTTGGCGATTTCGTCTTATAGAAATGCGCATGTATGTGCCCACGATTTGGGATCGGCTGACGCGCCTTGTGCTCTTGCTGATTTTCGCAGCGGCGGTGCTGCTCGTGGTAATTTCCTACCTCCCCCTTATCCGTCAAAACAAGGCCATGCGCGAGGAACTGCTGCGCATCGAGGAGGAGATTCAAAAAGCCGAGGATATGAACCGCCAAAAGAAAGCAGCCATAGAATCACTCCGCAATGATCCTGAAGCTGTCGAAAGGCTGGCCCGCGAACGACTCGGGCTCGCCAAACCGGGCGAGGTCGTGGTCCACTTCGAACCGCCGGCCACAAACAGTCCTGTCCCGGTTGAGCTGCCTGCGGGCAAATAATTGCTGGCAATCAAATGTAAAACCACCAACGCCGCCCAACAACGCAATGACAACCGCCAACGGTGCTTCAAACAGGTTCCCGCCTCAAATTCGCTATATCATTGGCAATGAAGCCTGCGAACGTTTCAGCTACTACGGCATCCGGAGCATACTCGCTCTCTATATCAGCACGGTACTCTACAAGAATCTGCCCGACGGCGAGGCCAAAGACCAAGCAACCTCGATAATCCACACTTTCATTTTCGCAAATTACTTTACGCCGCTGATCGGCGCATGGCTCAGCGACAAGCTCTGGGGCAGATACAACACCATACTATACGTGTCGCTCATTTACTGCCTTGGCAACGCAATACTCGCCCTCGGCGTAGGGTCAATCTGGGGACTTTACATCGGTCTAGCCTTTGTCGCACTCGGATCCGGAGGGATCAAGCCTTGCGTCTCAGCTTTCTGCGGAGATCAGTTCAGACCCGATCAGGCGCCCCTGCTCCAAAAGGCTTATGGCTTGTTCTACTGGTCGATAAACTTTGGCTCGTTCTTTTCGTTCCTTGTGATTCCGTGGGTCAAAGATGCGGCCGGCTATCGCTGGGCATTCGGCATACCCGGGATCCTTATGTTTATCGCCACACTGATATTCTGGCTAGGGCGACGGTATTACACCCGAATGCCACCCTCCCGCGAGACAGGGTCTGCCGGTTTCTTCAAGGTGACATGGTACGCAATCAAGAATCGAAACCAACGTCGGCCCGGCCAATCAATCTGGGATGTCGCACGCACAAGGTTCACTGAACACGAGGTGGACGCCGCAAGATCAGTGGGGCCAATCCTGCTCGTATTCGCCCCCATAACAGTCTTCTGGGCGCTCTTTGATCAAACAACTTCCACATGGGTATTGCAGGGCAATCAGATGACCCCCGTCCATATCATTGGAAGTCTTTCGATCGGGGCCGAGCAAATGCAATCGATGAACCCGGCTCTTGTGATGGTCCTTGTGCCATTGCTCACTTTTGTCGTGTACCCTCTGGTAGGCAAACTCGGCGTGGCCGTCACGCCGCTGCGCCGAATGTCTGTCGGAATGTTCCTTGCGGCTTTTTCCTACGTCGTGGTCGCAATGCTCCAAACACAAGTCGATTCCGGCGCGCAACTCAGTGTGCTTTGGCAGACCCTGCCATACTTCATTCTTACAACTGCTGAAGTCCTTGTTTCCGCCACGGGCCTCGAGTTCGCATTCACCCAGGCCGCACCCGAAATGAAGAGCACGATAATGAGCTTTTGGTTGCTGACCGTCGCGGTGGGGAACCTCTATGTGCCTTTGATAACCAAAGCCAAGGGTGCGCTTTTCCCTGAGCCAGCCGGTGTCACTGGCGGGCATGCAGTAAGTCCTTCCACCTTCTATTTCTATGCGGCCCTCACGCTTGTTACCGCAGTCGTCTTCGTAATCATCGCCGCACGTTACAAGGAACGGCGACATCAGCAGCCCTGAAATCTTACCGCCTGACCAGTCCAAGACACCCGGAACTTCATCCCTGTGAGATTCCCGGGCTGGCCACACTCAAATCCAAAACCTCCGCACAATACGCTGAAAAGCTTGCTGTTTGCTTTGCATGATTTCACGCAAGGAATCAGACCCAAGTAAAACCACGCATTTCTTTGTCAGGACACGCTTCATTCCCCAGATGAAGCCTTAACCGGCGCCTTGATCCATTTAGCTTGATCAGGCCGGCGACATCGAGCCGGGCAAATATCGTGTCTGTCACTCTATTTGCTCTGCATGCACAGAACGCCCGCCAACCCCTCCCAACAACCCCGGAAACTTCACGCATGACGCTACTATGCCCGCCCAGCCCAGCCCAACCCGGCCGCCACAATATCGTGTCTGTCACTCTATTGGTTCACCCAGCGCCAAAACCGCAACAACAGCGCTCAACGCTCCTCGGAAACTTCACCTCTGACGCAACAATGCTCCTTTAGCCCGGTTCAACGCCCCTCCCACTGCCGATCTCACCCTTATCACCAAGCTGAACAAGCCGGCAATGAAATCACGTGAAAACAATCCCCCATCGCCGAACTCCTTCACCAGGCCTTCGGCATCCCTCAACTCCAATCTCTGAAAACGCCCCTGCCTCCTTTCCTCGACTTA
>JAAYVR010000212.1 GCA_012517065.1 Verrucomicrobiota bacterium
CGGAGTGGCGTTGGGGAGCAGGGCGTTTGTTGAGGAGGTGTTCATGAGGCATCGGCCCCTGTTTGGTCCGAAGCGGAAGAGTGGAGCGAGGAAGATACCTGGGATGTTGTTGGGAGAGGTCTATGTGTTGCGTGACTTGAAGGTGAGAGCGATCGAGTAAGGGGGCAGGGAGGAGTAAGTCGAGGAAAAGGAGTCAGGGGCGTTTTCAGAGACTGGAGTTGAGGGATGCCGAAGGCCTGGTGAAGGTGATCGGCGATGGGGGATTGTTTTCACGTGTTGTCGTTGTCGGCTTGGTGGGCTTGGTGATTACGGTGATATCTGCAGTGGGAGGGGTGTTCGTGCCGGCAGAACGGGCATTGCCGGGTCATATCTGAAGTTTCCGGGGACTGTTTTGAGGGGTTAGCGGGGGGTTGCGCGGGGGCGAACAAATAGAGTGACAGACACGATATTGTGGTGGCCGGGTTGGACCGGGCTGGGAGGGCATTGTGGCGTCATGAGTGAAGTCGCAGGGGATCGTTGCGAGGGATTGGCGGTGGTTTGGCGCCGGCTGAACGAATAGAGTGACAGACACGATATTATTGTGGCGTCATGAGTGAAGTTCCCGAGGGCTGTTGTGAGGGGGTAGTGGCAGTTTGGTGCGCATGCAGCAAATAGGGGGACAGACACGATATAAGCCCGCTCTCATTGACTTGGACCGTAACATGAATCGACTGGACTGTGGTCTCTGTCCCCTGACCCTGTGTCCTGGTTCCTGTCTGCAGTCCGTAGTCTGTGGGTTATGGGCTATAGGGCGCAGCCAGTGGTTGGTGGTCCTGAGGCGCCTGTGGGGATCCGTGGGTTGGAACTCGGTTGCGTATTTTGCCGATCTCGGCCCGTGCCAGCTTGTCGCAGCGCTCGTTATCACGGCTGCCGGCATGACCTCTGATCCAGTGCCAGTGAACGACGTGGCGCGATGCAGCCCGATCAAGGGCGCACCAGAGGTCCTGGTTTTTTACCGGTTGCCCCTCGATTGTGCGCCAACCACGGCGTTTCCATGCGTTCATCCATCGCGTTATTCCCAAGCGCAGGTACTCGGAGTCGGTCCACAATTCAACCTCGCATGGCTGTTTGAGGGCGTTCAACGCTTCAATAGCGGCCTGCAACTCCATGCGGTTACTTGTGGTTGCAGGCGCGCCTCCGGAGATTTCACGGTATTTTGGGCCGTATCTGAGGACGGCGGCCCAGCCGCCGGCTCCAGGATTTCTCTGGCAGGCGCCGTCGGTGTAAATCGTCACCTTCTTCAGTTTGCGGGTCCCGGCATGCGGAAGCGAGGTCTCAGCGTGCATGGGGTGTGTTTTTCGACTCGAGAGCGAGCTGACGATTAATTGGGCGCAGGGTTCTTGATTGGGGGCCTGACTTGCCGGTCTTGGATGCAGCAGTTTCAAGTGCCAGCCGCATGAATTCTGATTGGCAGTTGATGGCGGGCTCGCCCAACGCCCGCTTTGCTCTCACGTACGAGCCATCGGGTTGAAGCAGGCGGGCCTTGGTGTTGTCTGCGAGCATTATTGCGAGCAGTTCGGTTTCGATTCGGTCGCGCAGTCGGCCGTCTTCGACGGGGAAGATTATTTCCACGCGTCTGAAGAAATTGCGTGGCATCCAGTCGGCGCTGCCAAGGTAAACCTCAGGTTGCCGGGCGTTTTCGAACCAGAAAATTCGGCTGTGTTCGAGGAAACGTCCGACGATGCTGCGAACGGTGATGTTGTCGCTCAGGCCCCGCACACCGGGGCGCAGGCAACATATTCCGCGCACTATCAGGTCAATCTTGACTCCGGCCTGTGAGGCTTCGTAAAGGGCGTCGATTACGTCGGTATCAACCAGTGAATTCATCTTTGCGATGATGCGGGCTGGCAGACCGCGCTTTGCGTGCTCTGCTTCGCGTTGGATGAGTTCGATTGTTCGCCTGTGAAGTTCGAATGGCGCCACAATGAAACAGCGGGGCGATTGGAACCGGCACAGACCGGTAAGCAGGTTGAACAGATTTGTGGCGTCCTCGCCGACATCGGGCCTGCAGGTCAACAAACCGAGGTCGGTGTAAATTCGCGCTGTTGTGGGGTTGTAGTTGCCCGTGCCAAGATGAACGTAACGGCGTATTCCGTCGTCCTCACGCCGGACAACAAGGGTAACCTTGCAGTGAATTTTGTAACCCACGACTCCATAGACGACATGAACGCCGGCTTCTTCGAGTTGGCGTGACCACTCGATGTTGTTTGCCTCGTCAAAACGGGCTTTCAGTTCGACCACGGCTGTCACCTGTTTGCCGTTGCGGACGGCGTCCATCAGAGCTCCGATAATCCGCGGATCGCCGCCGGTGCGGTAGAGTGTTTGTTTGATGGCGAGAACGCGTTTGTCAGCGGCGGCTTGCTGAAGGAAATCGACAACGGTTTCGAAGCTTTCGTACGGGTGATGGAGAAGGATGTCGCGTTTTCCAATTGCCGTGAAAAGGTCTGGTTCATCCTGCACGGCGGGTGAAACGGGCGGGATGAACGGTGGGTCTCGCAATTCGGGCGAATGATCTCCCGCGGCAAGCATCATGAGACGCGTGGGGTTGAGCGGACCGTCTAACACGTAGAGGTCGTCCCTGGCCAGTCCGAGCGTCTTAAGGAGCCGGTCACTGATTGCATTCGGGCAACCGGCCTGCACCTCGAGGCGAACGGCCTGGCCCTTGAGACGGCGGTGCAATTGGGTTTCGACTGCTTGAAGAAGGTTTTCCTCTTTTTCGCCGACGTACAATTCGCTGTTCCGGGTGACGCGAAACAGCCACCACCCATTTATCTCGGCTTGGGGCAACAGATCGGCCAAGTAACTTCCTATCAGATTGCCAAGGTAAACGTATTTGTGCCTCCCCTCTTCTCCGGGCAAAGAGATTAGCCGGGGGAGAACACTCGGGACTTGCACGACAACAAGCCGTGGCTTTCGTCTGCGACGATTCATCCCGGGATCAGTAACCTCGGCGATCAGGTTCAGCGACTTGTTTAGAAGCTGTGGGAACGGGTGAGCAGGGTCGATCGCAAGCGGCGTGAGAACAGGGCGCACCTCCGCACGGTAATAAGCGTCCAACCACGCGCGATCTTCCGGGTTGAGTTCTGAGACCGGCATGATACGGATGCCGTGGGAAGCGAGCTTTGGGGCGAGCTGCTCACGCCAGCAGCGGTATTGGTCATCGACCATGCGGTGAACTCTGCGGGCGATCGCCTTGAAACACTGTGTGGGTGTAAGGCCGTCAGGGGTGCGCGTGGAAACGCCGCTTTCAATCTGCTGCTTTATGCCGGCAACACGGACCTCGAAGAACTCGTCGAGGTTCGAGCTTACAATGCAGAAGAACTTGAGACGTTCGAGCAATGGATTGGTTTCGTCCAGCGCCTCGTCGAGAACGCGCTGGTTGAACTCGAGCCAGCTCAGCTCGCGGTTGAAATAACGGCTCTGTTGCGTGTTGCCGCCCATGCAAAAATGAACCGGTGCAATTGTATAGTTGCGCGTAAGTGGTTGGCGAGCGACAAATCGGTAGCCACTCGACAATGCCGGGACTTGGAAACTCCCAAACTCGATTCCTGTCTTCTGTCTGCGGTCCTTGGTCTATCGCCCTTCGTCCATGGCCCTTGCCTGTATGTTTTGACAATTCACCAACAAAAAAGCGCCCGGTTTGCACCGGGCGCTGTATCGAACTCAGATTAGCCGCATTAGTTCATCTTGCCCGCGTAGTACGGGAAGAGAAGGTAATGGTCCTCTTGGGAGTTCTTGATCTGCTCACGCAGACGGGCACCGGTCACCTGCTGCACGCTGCCGTCGGACAACACGATGTTACCCGCGCCGTTGTGCATGCTGGTGGACCAACCAGTGGTTTTCATGTTGGCGTCGCTGTCCATCTTGGCGTAGTAGAAGACCGATTTGGCCTGCGAATTGTAAACAGTGTCGGACTTGGGATTGAGCACGCCGTTGGTGATGTTGCGGTCGCCGCCAAGTATCACCTGTGGGCGGCCCTCGTCAGCGTCAGGGTTGACAAAGTAGCTTACGCCACCGTTTTTGCCACCCCGATCGAGAGCGAGGATCGTCATTCCCGCGAAGTTGCTCGGAGACATTCGGGAACTGTCAGCCGGGCAAACGACCAGCTTCGGTGTCGCCAGTTCGTTGGACAGTGCAACGAAAATGCGCCACATCTCTGTGGGTTTCGCGTTTGGCGTTGCGCCCAACAAGTCAGCCACACCACCTTCGTTGGTTGACACACCCATCGGGAAACGGTCCCCGTTGTCTGTGGCAAACAGACGGAAGGCAATGCCGATCTGCTTGAGGTTGTTAGCACAGTTGATTCTTTGCGCCTTCGCCTTGGCCTTGGCAAGCGCTGGCAGCAGCATGCCGGCAAGGATGGCGATTATGGCAATCACGACGAGCAATTCGATCAACGTGAAGGCCCCGTTCCTGTTCTTTCGTAGTAGTCGGCTCATAAGGTTGTTGTTCAGTTTTTCCTATAACCAACGGTAAGGTTACGGAGTTGGAACTCTATGACAACGCACCCGCGTGTCAACGATTTTTCAGAATGTTTTTAAGCATGCGCAATGCCAGAATCCCCAAACGATGCGTTTGTTTGAAAATCAAGCACTTGCGGGACACCCCGACTTGGCAAACCCGCTTCGTGCGCGTGAAAACCGCGCATTTCTGAATCTTCTCGATCTCCCTTGCTTGCCTTTGTCCCGCGAAGCCTTGTAGTTTGGCTGTGCTTTTTCGGACGCGCATTTTGTATCGTGAAAACGAATTGTCTTGAATGCATGGGTGTTGGAGACGGCTGGCCATGCGCCGACAGGGCGCATGCGGCCTTCCTGTATCGATTTGGGGCGGCGACGGTGCTGGTTGATTCAGGCGAACCGATCAGCGGCCTCATTGACAACGCGGAAATTGCCGCCAACGAGATCGACTCGATATTGATTACGCATCTTCACATGGATCACGTGGGGGGGCTTTTCATGCTGCTGCAGGGGCTTTGGCTCGAAGGCCGCACCAAGCCTCTTCCTGTCCACATGCCTGCAGAGGGGATCGAGCCTGTCCGCGCAATGCTCCGCGCTGGCTATTTGTTTGATGAACTGCTGAAGTTTGATATCCAGTTCGTCCCTATAAGAGCAGGAGAACCAATTCAGGCCGGCCGCAGCGTGAGGGTTACACCTTTTGCCACAACGCATCTGTCGGGCTTGAAGAGGAGATTTGGCGGTCGCCGCGGTCCGGCTTTTGAGGCGTTTAGTTTCCTCATTGAAAGCGGGCGAAAGCGCGTTGTGCACAGCGGCGATGTGGGGACTGTTGGCGATCTTGAACCGTTGTTGGACAAGCCGGTTGATGTCTTGGTCTGCGAATTGGCGCACGTCGGGCTCGAAGAACTGGGGGAATTCCTGAAAGGCCGAAAGGTGAAACAGGTTGTGCTGGTTCATTTGCCGGAATCGATGTGGCGTGATTTGCCGAAGACGCGCCGCTGTGCGGAGAAAGCCCTCGGGAAGACCGGTTTTGTGATTCCGACGGGCGGCGAGGCAATTGCTTTTTGATCCCGGTTAAAAGCTGACTCGATGTCGCAAATGCTCAAATCCTCCGGCGCGATGGGCGTGGCAACATTGCTCAGCCGGGTTCTCGGCCTTGTGCGCGAACAGGTGTACGCGCATTTCATGGGTGATACGGCGGTGGCGAGCGCGTTCAAGCTTGCATTTCAAGTGCCAAACCTGTTCAGGCGGCTTCTGGGGGAGGGGGCGCTTACGGCGGCTTTCATTCCCATTTTCAAGCGCAAGGAAAAGACCGAGGGCGAAGCGGCCATGTGGCGGGCTGCGCATGAAGTCATGGCGGCTTTGATCCTTGCCGGGTCGTTGCTTGTTGTGGTTGTGGTGGTCGGGCTCACGCTTGTGCTATTGTCGTCGGAGCTCGGCGCGCGGGCGGGCCAGCCCGGTTTTCTGGGCTTTGGGAGCCGGGAATGGTTGCACAAGGACACCAAGCTTATCCTGCAGTTGTTGCGGATAATGTTCCCGTACCTTCTGTTGGTGTGTTTGGCGGCGCTGGTAATGGGGATGCTGAATGCGCGTGGACATTTTTTTATCCCTGCCATGGGCGCTACGATGTTGAATTTGGTCATGATTGCCAGCGTGCTTGTGTTGGCGCCGCGGTTTGGAAAGTCGCTGGAAACCCAGATATTCGCGCTTGCCGTCGGTGTACTGCTTGCGGGAGTTGTCCAGTTGACGTTCCAGCTTCCGACTCTTTATCGGGAAGGGTTCAGGTTTCGCTGGGTCGATCCGCGGGGAAGCGAAACTGTGCGTGAAGTGACAAGGAAGATGGTGCCGGGCGCAATTGGGCTTGCGGCTTACCAGATCAACGTGTTGCTGATCGGCGGCGTGGCGTTTTGGGTTGATCGCGCGGTTGTGGCGTCGTTCGATTATGCGGTGCGGTTGATGGAATTCCCGCAGGGGGTGGTGGGCATTTCACTTGCGACATATTTGCTTCCGACCCTGTCGGCGCTTGCGGCTGAAAAGCGGTATTCAGATTTCCGGGTGACGTTGCGCGAAGGGCTTGGTTTGCTGTTGTTTTTCAACCTGCTAGCTTCCGTGATGCTTGTTGTGCTGGCTGAACCGATTGTTCGCCTGTTGTTCGAGCGAGGGCGGTTCACCGAAGCATCGACGCAACGGGCTGCGCTGGCGCTGGCGTGCCTTGCGCCCGGGTTGGTTGCATTCTCGACAGTCAACATTCTCGCACGGGCATTTTACGCTCTCGGCGACACAAGGACGCCCATGGTAGTCAGCATTGCGTGCCTTGCGTTGAATTTGGTTTTTTCGTTGTGGTTGATCGGGCCGTTCAAGCAGGGAGGTCTTGGGATTGCGAACACAATGAGCTCTTGTTTCAACGTATGGTTGCTGTTGCGCGCGCTCCATCGGAAACTCAAACGGCTGGAAATGGGCCCGCTTGTGCCGACCGCGTTGTCGCTGTTGGGCGCGACGGTGGTGACAGGCATCAGCGTGTGGGCCGGTGCACGTGTGTGGGGAGCGAAGATCGGCCATGCGACGTTGCTGGCAAAGCTGGGGGAAGTGTTTGTTCCGATGTGCCTTGGGGTATTGGTCTATTTTGCGCTGTCAATCTGGCTGCAGGTGCCGCAGGCGCACGAGATTATAGACCTCGCAAAGCGCCGCCTGAAGAGGCCTTCAACCGGCGATTGAACTCGACACAGTCGGCGTAACGAACGCCCGTTCCGCCGAAGATATCGAGAGCTGAGCCTATCGTGAGGTCAACTCGGCCGCGCCCAATCCGCGTTACCGTTTCAAGGTCGCTCAGCGATCTGGCACCGCCAGCGTAAGTGACGGGGATTGGGGAAGATTCGGCAAGGAAACGGACCAGTTGTTCGTCAATGCCACGCACGAGCCCCTCCGCATCGACAGCGTGGACGAGAAACTCCGCGCACGAGTCGGCCAGCCGGACGAGAGTCTCGCGGTTCAAAACAAGGTCGGTGAAACGTTGAAAACGCTCTGCAACCACGTGGTAATTCCCGTCCCTAAAACGGCAACTTAGGTCAAGAACAAGGCGTTGCGCACCCACGGCATCGACCATGGCATGCAACCGTCCTGCGTCGAAGCGCCCGCCGGGGAACAACCATGACGTGACGATCACGTGAGACGCGCCGGCATCAAGCCACGCGCATGCGTTTTCGGGTTTGATCCCTCCGCCGATCTGGAGTCCCCCTGGATAGGCTGCGAGCGCAGCGCGGGCTTGCGACTCGTTGCCCGGGCCGAGCATCACAACGTGGCCGCCCTGCAATCCATCTCTCTTGTAAAGCGCGGCGTACCACTCTGCAGGGCGATCGGACACAAAGTTCGTGCGAAGTGTTTGAGGGTCGTCGGTCAGGGTGGCGCCGACGATTTGCTTCACCTTTCCCTCGTGGAGATCAATGCACGGGCGAAACATAAGTTGGTTGCTCAGGCTATCGGGTCATCCGGCGCGCTGCCAGTGCGATCAGGCGGATCAGGCGGATTGGGAGGGTCCGTCGGATCGGGTGGATTGGCCGGATCTGGCTCGATCCATGTTTCACCGCCGCGGTGCAAATCAACTTGGCGGAGTGGCTTTGGAATGTTCCGGGGCGGTTTCCGCGTTGAACGAGGATCGGCCCGCGATTCGAGCACAAGGCGTGTTGGCACGTAGTTGGCCACAAAATTGCGCCGGAAACTCGAGAAAGTGCCCGCGGCAAGATGCGCACGTATGTCACGCATCAGTTGAAGATAAAAATGCGTGTTGTGTATGCTGACCAGTCTGAGCCCGAGAATCTCGTTAACGTTCAGAAGGTGCCGGATATAAGCGCGCGAAAAATGCCGGCACGCAAAACAGGTGCAGCCATCTTCGATTGGGCCGAACTGCGTTTTGCATGCGCCGCCTTTGATGGCGAATGTGCCTTTCGATGTGAATGCGGTTCCGTTTCTGGCGACGCGTGTTGGCAACACACAGTCAAACAGGTCAACCCCGCGTGCCACCAGCTCGACGATCTGAGCCGGCGTCCCAAGTCCCATCGCATATCTGACCTTGTTTTCCGGCAGGAACGGGACCGTGGCATCGATAGCGGCAAACATCAGCGGTTCGGGTTCGCCGACGCTCACGCCGCCGCCGACATCCACACCCGCGCCGACCG
>JAAYVR010000213.1 GCA_012517065.1 Verrucomicrobiota bacterium
CCAGATCGGCATTGCGTACAAAACAACGTGCCTGTCCCCATATTCCCCATCAGCCCGGTGGCCGGTCATGCGACCCGTTTCGATCCGGCAAATCGGGCCACCGAACATACACCGGTTGGTTGCGGCGAAGAATCGCCACGCTCCCGCAGGCGCGTTAGAGGAAACACCGACGGTCGGGAGCGCGGCCGTCCTCGGCCGCATCAATCCGACGCCCCGATCTCACACCGGTTTCGATAATCCCAATCCGGCGCCCGGACCTTGAACGGCTGGGAATCCGCAAACAACGTGCCTGTCCCCATACGACCACACCACATTCGCTCTGGCCGCTGATCCCAATGGTTTCTCATGCGCTGCCGCGGATGCAGTGGGCGTTGGTCGGCGCGAAGCGTTTGGAGTGCGGCAGCTTGCTGCCGCTTTGTTCTTGTGCACAAACAACCTGCCTGGAACCAGATCGGCATTGCGTACAAGACAACGTGCCTGTCCCCGTATCGACATCAGAGGGGTTCCTGCACAGACTTCGGCAGCCGTCGATTGGAACAAGGCGCAATTTGCGCGCCACGCCGCAATCACGGGGCAAAACCCAAAAAACGAGCCTTTCACCTTATCTGACTACCTCCCAAGCTTCTTCACGGATTATGGTGGGTAGAGATCGAGCTTTCCACAGAAAAACAGGATTCGGGTTCGGTAGTTCCGGAAACTCCGATAGCCTCGGGCAGCAGCCTTGAGGCTCTGGATCTTCGAGTTCAACGCTTCTGTAACTGCGTTGGTGATGTGGTGCTTCAGGTACGCCAGGAGGTTCTCCAGATGACGCTTCAGTAGTTGCGCCACCACAATCACCGGCTTGAGCCGGCTCCGGCTCACCCAGCCAAACCAATCGCGGAAGAACCGGCGCGCCCGACCCTCTTGCCGATACTCTTAGAACTTGGCAAACAGCTTCTTGGCCGCCCACGCCCGCGCTACCTTCAACTGCAGATTCTTCAGAACAGAGAAATCCGCGGCCTGCTCAGGGCTCAACTTCTCCGGGTTGTACAACCACAGTTGCCGACGCTCCAAACCCCGCTCCACTGCGCGCCGCATGATCTCCTGCGCCGTTTCCCGGCCGATCCTCAACAACATCGCGTAGTGCTTCTGCAATTCGGTTTCCACACTCATGGCCAAAGGCTTGCTACACATCGACCCTCCTGGCAACCCCAACTGTGGCCCGACCCTGCACAGCGGCAGCGGAGCGGAGTCCGGCGCGAAGCCCTCGGACCTCAGTCAGCACCAGCGCGCTCCAGTATCGAACCAAGCTCGTGTCCATCTCCTCAACCCATAAGCCTTCCCCCAATCCACCCAAACTCAGCCACGAAAATCCGCGAATATCGCTTTGCTATCACAGCGCCGCTACACGAAGCCGGAACAGGGAACGAAAGAATGGCCTTGCTCGCCGGGTGCGGCGGCGTAGGCTGCCCAATATGAACACTCCGACGATCCTGCGGGAAAGCAACGTATGGTCGCCAGGTGTCGCTCTAATCGTAGCCCTGACAGGCATGATGATTGACTCCGCCTTCGGTCAGCCCGTGCGCTTGAGTATGCCGCAGCGGAATCCCGAAAGCTGGCTCATTTCCTTCCCAACTTACACAAACTGGACCTACGAGTTGGACTACTCTTCCGACCTTTGTTTCTGGCGAATTCTCGACGCGGGCCTGCAAGCTGGAGGCGGAACGGCTGTCTTGGCGGATTCAGACTCTGCACCGCAGCGCTTTTATCGGTTGTCTGCAAGACCTTTGCCGGAGCGACCAGCACCCTCGTTTTGCCGGGTGCGCGCGGTCATTTCGTCGTCCTCTGACTGGACCACTCTCAGTTTCAAGGGCACGCAGTCGATTGTCAGTGCCAAATGGTCACCGGTTAGCGGCCAAGTCAGCGGGGGCTGGTCCCCTGGTTCTGTGTGGGTACACCAGCCATTTGCCAACGCACAAGCCGGACAACGCGTGGAAGGCATGTTTGACTTCGTGTTGCGCGTGATGCCGGAGCCCGTGCTGGCGCTAGAAAGCACGAAGGGCGACTTCGGCAGAGTGACAATCCAAATCTATCAGTTCAACAGCAACGTGCAAATACTTGTGGGCAGTGTGACGAACGCGACCACCGGCCGGCATCCCAACACGATGGGCTTCAATCTCAGCTCAAGCGCTCTGCTAGATGGCCGACCAGATTTTGGCACACTCCGTCCCCGCGTGCCCAGATCAATCCTGGCATTTTATTATCCGTGGTATGCGTTTAGCTCATGGGGCAGCACCAATCTGCGCGACCGCCCGCTCACGCTCTACAGTTCCGGCAGCGACGCCGCCATCGCGCGCCATCTGCGCCAAGCCCGACAGAGCGGCATCGACGGCTTCATTTCCTCTTGGTGGGGACCGAACAGTTTTACCGACGTTAACCTCGGCAAACTGTTGGCCGAGGCCGCGCGTCAGCGGTTCAAAGTCTCGATTTACTTCGAGACGCTTACCGACGATCCGCCCCACGCGCGGCCCGTTGACGAAATCCTCGCATGGCTTCGCTACTTCTTTCTGACCTACGGCAACCATCCGAACTTGCTGCGCATAGAGGGCAAGCCGGTGCTGTTCATCTGGGCGGCCGGATCGTTGCCGGCTAGCACGTGGGCGCAGATTTTCAGCACGTTGAGGTCGGAAGGCCACGACGCCTATTACATCGGAAACACCCTCAGTGCTAGTTACCTGACGGCTTTCGACGGGCTACACGATTACGGACCGGCGTTTAACACAAACCTTGAGTCCGATTTTGCGAACGCCGCGGGCGCCTGCAAGACCTACGGCTGGCTCGACAACCAGTGGCAGTTCCGTGTCTGGGCGGCCAGCGCTCAGCCGGGCTACGACGACCGCAGTCTGCCGGGTCGCACAGGCGCTTACATCGACCGCGCCAATGGGTCCACTTACTCGCGAACATTCGACGCGTCGCTCAACAGCGATCCGGATTACATCCTGATTACGTCGTTCAGCGAGTGGTGGGAAAACACCCATATCGAACCGAGCACCAATTACGGCAGCTTTTACCTCGACCTGACGGCGCACTACGCCGACCTATACAAAGGCCCTGTGCCACGACCCCCGTTTGACTTCAAGATCACCCCCGTATCAGAGACGAACGGGACAGTCAGCCTCTCATGGCGAGCACCACTTGGTCAAACGCCCACGGCCTATCGCATCTATCGCAGCACGATGCCCATCCGGCGCACTGACGGTCTTGTGCCGCTCGCCACGCAGGCGCAGGCCGGTACGTTCAGCGATCTCGTCGCGCAGGAAGGACAGTATTACTATGCCGTCGCTCCGATCTTCAGGGACACCGAGGGGCCGCTTTCCGAGAGCCTCAAGGTTTATGTCAGCCGCACCAAGACTCTAGCGCGGCCCAACGCGGTGATCCCGGTGGACGTTGCGCTTTACCTTGAATCCACAGGATGGCTGTCGCAAAGCGAGGCGCAGGCCCAAGCCACTACCCTGATCAACCGGGTGACGAACACGGTCAGTCGCGTTCAGATTCTTAGCGCGAGCGCGCTCCGCGATTGGATTCTGGCACACATCAAGAATGGCCATCCTGACATACTCATCACCTTCGGCGACTTCCCAGCTTCCATCTACCCCTCTGGAAATGCGGAGCCTGACGACTCGCTCGCCGAACTGTTTCTTGAAGACGGCAACATCATCCTCAACACCGGCGACTACATCTTCTACGGGAATGGCCGCAACGGCGAAGAGGGGTTGATGAACATGATGGACCTGCCTACGACGATGTGGGGCAGTAAGACTAGCATGACGGTTACTGCCGCTGGCACAAACTGGACCCCTTCGCTTCGCGCATTCGGCAGCGAGCGGTCGTTCCATCTCAACGAATTACAGGACACGCAGTGGCACCTCGAAGTCGCGTTTGCTACCGACGGCCAAACGCTTGCCGATCCCGCCATAGTGCGTGATAGCTTGACCGGTGGGCGCATTGGTATCGTGTATCAAACCGGCGCGAGTGGCTTGCCGCGCGGGCAAGTCATGAGCG
Organism: Verrucomicrobiota bacterium; assembly: GCA_012517065.1. Lineage (GTDB taxonomy): Bacteria > Verrucomicrobiota > Verrucomicrobiia > Limisphaerales > J093 > JAAYVR01. The sequence goes on from JAAYVR010000213.1 coordinate 4,042, forward strand.
AAATCATCTTGAATTGGCTGCCCGCCCAAGCATTGAAGTGACCGGAAAACGGGTTCTTGGTATTGGTACTCGTGAAGAGGGTGGTCAAGAGTATCGTGCCTTTTCACATTCCTTTCGACTGTGCATATGGCTGACGGCAGAACGGCGTGCCATCGTTGTGGCGCCGGAGCTGCCACAGACAGTCTTCTCGTTTCCGCGTAAACGCGGAACTGATACATGCGCTCCCGGTACTGCTCGGTCATGTTCCCTATGCACCACATGAGCCGCCGCCAGGGCTTCAAGACGTTTTTTTTAACCACCGCCGCACCGTTTCCCGACTGAGCCCCTCGATTCCCATTTGCCTGGATGCTTCTCGGGCCAGCAACCTCACCGTCCAGCGCTTGGCCCCAGCTGGGGGACTTGCGCAGGCCAGTGCCGCCACTGCCGCCTCAGCATCAGTCCCGTACTTCGGCGGCGCGCCACTGCGCGGCGCGTCCTTAAGCGCGTATTCCAACCCCTTCTCCAAATACGCAGACCGCGTTCGCCATATCACCATCCGGCTCACCCCAAGCACTTGGCAGATTTGCTTGTCGCTCAGCCCCTTGTCCAAAGCCGCCAGAACATGAGCGCGAGTAACTTCCCGTGCTGAGTGCTTGCCTGAAAACCTGTAGCTGTCGAGCCGCTGCCGGTCATCGTCCGTAAGATGCAAAGTAATGCGTCGCATAACGACGCAATAATACGTAACGTTACTTAAGTGTCAAGACACTAGTGAGTACCCCGTAGAACGGCAGTAATGATAACAAAAATTACAATGCCTCCCACGCACAGCCCAACTACAAGCATGTTATCGGTTCGAAATGCAAGGTAGCCGCATACGAGCATTACCACCAAAAATGCGATGTTGACAACCCACAGAAGGCCTCTGAGGATCTTTCTCAAGAGCAGCGCCATAACCAAGAAAGCGATTAGCGCTCCTGCTGCCAATAAAGCAGCCTTTGGACTGAGGCGCAGTCGCTCAACCCAAGGTGAATCTGGATTCAATAGAGATGCAGTCAATAAGAGAGCTTTGGGATTCATGCACATTTCCTCCAAGGGCAACCCCGTTCCTATCGGTTCCTGAGAATGCTGCGGGGAAGCGAGCGTCGCCCGAGGTATTGTTCTTTGCCGCGCTCATCTCAGGTGTCTCCTCTTTGAGACAGTGGATACATTACCAGCCTGCGTCATGTTTGGTTAACTTCGAAAAGGGCCTCAATGGTGGTGGAATAAGAACTATTTCACCTCCAATGGCCACAGTGGTCATTTGGCGCTTTGCATCTTGATTAGCCCCGCAGCCGAACCGGCGCGCCGATCTCGGCGCCTCCGCCAACGCGTCGGTGCCGGTTCCCCCACCGTTCAGCCCCCAGCAGGGCCTCGAGAAGGACAGGCGGATTTGGGTAGCTGTGCTTCCCATAAACCCTTGCATGCAACGGTACGGCACGTTCAGCCATCACCCCGAAGACTGGCAAAGCTTTTGAAAGCTGGCGCCGAACTCGGCATTATCAGTTCGTGCAATTGCAAAACTCGCCAATGCGAATACTTGTTGTCCGAGGCGGCGCAATCGGCGATTTCATTCTGACCTTGCCGGTGCTGGCCGCACTTCGCAAACGCTTCCCGAAAGCAGCGATCGATGTTCTCGGATACCCGCACATAGCCGAACTGGCCGTTGCTGGCGGTCTTGCCGACGCTGTTCACGCAATCGAGTCGCTCCTGCTGAGCCACATGTTCGTCAAAGGCAGCGCGTTCCCAGATTCCGTGGCGCAGTTCTTCCACCGGTTCGATTTGGTCATTTCTTACATTTACGATCCAGAATCCGTATTCCAGGAAAATGTCAGGAGGCTTTCGCAGGCAACCTACTTGCGCGGGTGCCATCGGCCCGACGAACGCGCCCCGCAGCACGCAACAATAACGCTTCTCGAACCACTCCGGTGCCTTGGCTTTGACAACCCTGACCCGGTTCCCAGATTGCGCATTCCCATCACGAACGAGGCGCTCGACACGGAACACGCAATCCCCGTTCTTGCCGTACACCCCGGCAGCGGCAGCACCCGGAAAAACTGGCCTGAACATTCGTGGGCCAGGCTGCTGAACCAGTTGGCAAAAAGGACAGACTGCCGCCTGCTGATGATTGCCGGCGAAGCCGAAGGCCAGCGCGCGGATCGTCTTGCCGCCCTGTGGCCCAAAAACCGGCTCGAACTGGCTCGCAATCTTTCGCTAACCCGCGTCGCCGAGCTCCTCCAATCCTCCTCGGCCTTCGTCGGACATGACTCAGGCATCACACATCTCGCCGCCGCACTGGGGATTCCAACACTCGTTCTCTGGGGTCCGACAAACCCCTCGGTGTGGCGGCCTCTCGGCCCAAATGTGAGACTACTGGCAAACCCGGGCGGAATCAGCGCACTCGAAGTCGAGGCTGTCCTTGACGCATGCCTCGAGTTGATACAGAAGAGACCAGGTTAACCGGGAAATCGCACCGGAATGAAACTTTGTGTGCCCTGGTCTGGTCAGGTGGCCAAATTGCCGGACGAGAGGGGTGGACGGTGAGGTTTCTGGGTTTGAGAACAATGTTTTGGCTCTATGGCAGCCGCTGCCAACACAAGTCAGAGTTATCCGGCATATACTGCGCTGCTCGAAACCGGTGTGCTTCAAAAACGCGCCCACGAAGCACTGAGTCAGCTCGCCAAGTGCCAGGTTTGCCCGCGCCGTTGCAATGTAAACCGCCTGGAAAACAAGCGGGGGTTTTGTCGCACAGGCCGCTTGGCAAGGGTCGCCAGCTATTTTCCTCACCATGGCGAGGAAGATTGCCTGCGCGGATGGCGTGGTTCGGGGACGATATTCTTTTCGGGCTGCAACTTGCGATGCATATTCTGTCAGAATTGGGATATAAGCCAATGCGATTCAGGTCGCGAAGTGACCGCCAGTGACATTGCGGCGATGATGCTCGAACTTCAAGAGGCCGGTGCGCACAACATTAACTGGGTTAGCCCAAGCCACGTTGTGCCTCAACTGCTTGAAGCAACCGCAATCGCGGCGCAGGAAGGCTTGCGACTCCCGATCGTCTATAACAGTGGCGGCTACGATTCTGTGCAGGCGCTCGAGTGGCTTGACGGTGTGGTCGATATTTACATGCCCGATTTCAAGTATTGGAATCCAGAAACGGCCAGCTTGCTTTCTGCGGCTCCGGATTATCCCGAAGTAGCTCGCCGGGCCATACGCGAAATGCACCGGCAGGTTGGCGTCCTCGAACTCGATTCTCGCGGTCTTGCGAGGCGCGGCTTGCTGATCCGGCACCTTGTTTTGCCCAACGGCATGGCTGGCACATCGGAAATCGCTTCATGGCTGGCGACCGAAATTTCCCCAAAAACCTACATTAACATAATGAATCAGTATCACCCCGACGGCGCACTTCTCGAAGCGCGGCATGGCAAGTACCCGCGCGAACTTCATCGCACTTTAACCATCGAAGAGTACATCGATGCGGTCCGCACCGCCCGTGCGGCTGGCCTGTCACGGTTTGACGAGCGTCGCGTGTTCTGAAGTGCGGAATCGGCAAGCGCCAAATGCGCAACCATTGGTCTTGCCGTTTGTTGTCGTTGGCGCTAAATGAATGCCGGTGACAAGAGAAACGTCTCTCCACTGTAAATAGTGTGCCAAACAGAGTAACAAAGATCATGAAAACTGAATTCCCTAAGAATCTGGTTCGCCTCGCAGCTTGTCTTACTGGAGTTGCTCTCCTGATGAGCGCAAGCGCAGCGCAAAAACAGGTGCTGGTTGTCTCGGTGACAAAAGGTTTCCGACACGACGTTATTCCCACTGTTGACAAGGTGCTTGCAGAGCTTGCCCAGCAATCCGGCAAGTTCAGCGTCGATTACGTCAAAACAGACCAGGAAATGGCCGAAAAAATGACGCGTGCCGCACTGGACAAGTACGACGCAGTCGTCTTCAACAACACGACTGGCGACCTTCCCTTGCCAGACAAACAGGGCTTTCTGGACTGGATCAAGTCCGGCAAGGGGTTTGTCGGGTTCCATGCCGCAACAGACACGTTCGCAGGTTTCCCCGAATACATCGACATGATCGGCGGCCAATTCCAAACCCACCACGAACAGGTCGAAGTCGAGGTCATCGTCGAAGACGCTTCCCACCCATCGACACGTCATTTCCCCAAGACCTTCCGTGCCATGGACGAAATCTATCTGCTGAAGAACTTTAATCGCAGCAAGGTTCACGGGCTGCTCACGCTCGACAAACACCCCAACTTTGGAACCCCGGGCGATTACCCGATCGCATGGTGCAAAGAGTACGGGCAGGGCCGGGTGCTGTACACGTCTCTCGGACATCGCAAGGACGTGGCCGAAAGACCAGACATCAAACAGCATTACCTCGGCGCCATTCTCTGGGCGGTCGGACTTGAACCTGGCGACGCCAAACCCGTCAGCAAACGTGTCAAGCTCAGCGAATCGGAACTCCGCGAAGGCTTCAAGCCGCTATTCAATGGTGAGGATCTCACCGGCTGGCACTATCGCAATCCGAACGGCACCAAGAGCTGGAGCGCTCAAAACGGTATGCTGGTCAACCAGGTCCCTAAGGACGGCCACGGCACCGACCTCGTCACAGACGCGAAGTTTATGAATTTCACCGTCCGTTTCGAATACATGGTGCCGAAAAACAGCAACAGCGGTTTCTATCTCCGCGGCAGGCATGAAATCCAGATTCTGGACGACGGCGATGCCAAAGAGCCGTCCCGCACAAGCAACGGCTCGATCTATAACCTGATCGCACCGTCAAAAATGGCCTCGCGCAAGGCAGGTCAATGGCAGGAGGTCGAGGCAACCATCATAGGCAACAAGGTCACCGTCATACTTAACGGCGAGAAAATCATCGACAACGCCACGGTCGATCGCCCAACCGGCGGACAACTCGATGACCGCGTCAATGAACCGGGAAGCATTTTCCTCCAGGGCGATCACGGCAACGTCGCATTCCGAAATATCAGGATCAAGGAATTGCCCTAAACTTGTTGCTGCTGTGTTTTCCGGCCCGGCGTCATACCGCCGGGCCAGCATCGCAGCCACCTGGAACCGACGCGGTGCTTGCAAAGCGCGATACACAGGGTTTCATTATCCCATCAACAGTGAAACCGCACAAACTACCTCGACACACAGATTATGACTCTGGCGCGACCGAGGTCACCCGCCGGGAGTTCATCAAGGATGGTTCGGTTGCGATCCTCGCCCTTGCCAGTACACCTCTGGCCGGAACAGGCAATGCCGCAGACACAAACGCACCCGTCTCAGGCACCGACAGTGCCACTGATTACAAGGGCCAATCGCCGCCCGTCAGTTTGGGCCTGATCGGGTGCGGCCCGTGGGGCCGTGAATTGCTCAAGACCGCTTCTGTTCTCCCGAATGCGCCAGTCGTCGCCGTCTGCGATACATACCCAGCAGCCCTTAAACGCGCCGCCACGCTCGCACCCGAGGCAAAGCAATACGAAAACTATCGCGACTTGCTCGCAGATCCCAAGGTCGAAGGTGTCATCGTTGCCACCCCCTCACATCTCCATCGCGATATTGTTCTCGATGCGATCAAGGCCGGGAAACACGTTTATTGCGAGGCCCCTCTTGCGGCAGACATTGACGACGCTCGTGCCATCGCGAAGGCAGCCAAAGAAAGCATCAAGGTGAATTTCCAGGCCGGCCTTCAAAACCGCGCCGATCGCCAGGTGCTCAACCTTGCCACGTTCATTCGCACCGGCGTTCTTGGCCGTCCCATCAAAGCCAGACAGCAATACCACAAAAAGCAAAGCTGGCGTGCCGCCGCCCCAACACCCGAGCGCCAAAAGGAGGTCAATTGGCGGCTTGATCACGCCATTTCGCCGGGGCTTGTTGGCGAGATCGGCATTCACCAGATCGACCTCGCAAATTGGTTTTTCATGCTCAGGCCAACGGCAATCACCGGATTCGGCTCGCTCCGCCAATGGCGCGATGGCCGCACCGTCCCAGACAATGTGGTGGCAATTCTCGAATACCCGGGCGGCCTTTTTCTCACCTACGAGGCTACATTGGGCAATTCATTTGACGCCGAACTGAACCTGTTTTTCGGCAGCGATTGTGCCATCATGTTGAGGGATCGACGCGCGTGGATGTTCCAGGAAATTGACGCTCCGCAACTCGGTTGGGAGATCAACGCCATAAAAGAAAAATTTTACAAGGCAACCGGCGTCGTACTTGCGGCAGGCTACAGCAAAGCCATGCCAAATCAGACAGCAAAACCCACCGAAGTGCCTCAAGACCCCAAATCCCCTTTGCAGTACGCTTTGGAAGCTTTCGTCATCAATTCTTACAATCATCAGGCCGCGATTCGCGATTTCACGTCGGCGTACGATCCCTCAGACACCAACGCCCTGAAAGAGTACCTAGATGAAATCGCCAAAACACGTGTGCCTGCACCCGGTTGGGCCGAAGGGTACGAGGCAACAGTCACCGCCTTGAAAGCCAATCAGGCCATCGCCGGTAACCAGAGAATCACGATTGAACCCGCCGTTTTTGAGTTGGGTTGAACCATCGTCGGATTGGCCTCACTGCTCCCGTATGACAAGGACAACGCGCAATCTCAATCCAAATCCACGTTTTCCAGTGGGAACACTAACGACAGCAGCGAAAAGACTGGTGCTCTGGCTGGCTGCAGTAGTGGTCGCCTGGTCTTCCGACTCGTTTGCCGCAGAAACCCTTCGTTATGTTTCCAAACCCGGTGGCGCCAAGGTCACCATCGAAGGCACATCAACGGTCCATGACTGGATTACCGAGGGAAAAATCATCGGCGGCGCATTCGAGGTCGAACCGTCATTCCGCACCGACCTTACGCTCAAAACCGTGCAATCCGTCCAAGGCAAAGCGCCACCACCAAACCTCGAGGTCTTCATCCCGGTCACCTCCCTCAAAAGCACCGTCCTTGCCGGACGCGAAAAGATGGACGAGGTAATGCGCGAAGCCATGCGCGCCGCCGAAAACCCCCGCATCACTTACAAGCTCACCTCCATGACAGTGAAAGACCCGGTCCCGGAGTCCGGTTCTCCCGCAAAGTTCAGTACCAAAGGCCAACTCCAGGTCGCCGGCGTCACAAACACAATCGAAATGGATGTCACCATGGAACGCTTGGACGGCGACCGACTCAAGTTCAGCGGCACAAAGGCTCTCAAAATGACAGATTTCAAGATTGCTCCTCCGGCACCTCGACTTGCAATGGGCCTCATAAAAACCGGTGACGAAGTCACGATCCGCTTCGAATGGATTGTGGGTTTATCGACCGCGCCCTGAACATCGCGGCGATTCTTCGCCGCACCCAACCGAGTGGCGTTGTCCCCCGCGGCCGCCAGAGTCACGCCTTTAGTCGGCTTCAAATAAGCACTCATCGAGCAGTATCACCTCTGAACGTTGCACGTTGAGCGTTGTACGTTAAACGTTCTCAAGAAGACGACCAAGCTGACAAACCTATGAAAACTTTCAACGTACAACGTTCAACTCACAACGTTCAACTGTGCCGCGGGTTTGCCAACCGAGTGGCGTTGCTCCTGCGGCTGTCAGAGTCCAGCCCTGTCACCTGGGCCGCTGGCCCAGGCTGGTATGGGGCCGGGCCTTCGGCCCTCGAGTCACTGGTCCACGAACACCAACGGCCTGGACAGAGTCAGGGGTGTTCATAGGTCAAACAATCAACTACGCTGTGGTGCACAATGCGGTTGTCTTGGTCGGTCATCGAAGCGCCAACGGCGCGGCTCATACCAGCGTGGGGCGAAGCCCCACGATAAGGGCCATCTCGATGTCACCTTCCACAATCCAAGGGCTGAAAGCCCGGACTATCACAGCACCGTTTTCGTGTATTTCGTGTGTTTCGTGGTTGATGCAATGTCCATGCAGCCCACTCGGCC